>CAYTFA010000427.1:0-2483 GCA_964436755.1 uncultured Rhodocyclaceae bacterium
GCACGGTCGCGATGGTCTCGTCGCGCTGGAAATTCTGCGCCACTTCCTCGTTCTTCTGGTTGAGGATTTCCCAGCGCACCCGCACCAGGCCGACATGGGGCTTGCTTTCCATCGGTCGCGCTTCGAGCACGACGGAGCGGATGTGCAGGACGTCGCCGGGGCGCACGGGCTTGAGCCAGCGGATGTTTTCGAGGCCCGGCGAGCCGAGGCTGGCGGTCTCGAGCAGGAACTCGTCGCACATCATGCGCATGGCCATGGCGCAGGTGTGCCAGCCGCTGGCGCAGAGGCCGCCGAACAGGCTGGCCTTGCCGGCCTCCTCGGACAGGTGGAAGGGCTGCGGGTCGTACTTGCTCGCGAACTCCATGATTTCTTCGGCGGTGACGGCGTAGGCGCCGAACTCGCGAACCTTGCCGGCGGGGAAATCCTCCCAGTAGTACTTCCAGGTCTTTTCGGTCATGGCAATCTCTCAGACTGGCCGCAGCGCGCCATCCTGCAGCAGGGGAACGATGTCGAAGATGCTTTCCTGCGCGGCGAAGGCGACTTCGTCGTCGAGGCGGCGCGCCAGCATCATGCGGCCGACGCGCGCGCGACGCAGCGCGTCGAGGCCGTCGCAGTGGTCGTGCAGCAGTTCGGCGGCGAGCGCCGCATCGGAATATTCCGCTGCGGGCAGGACGCGGCGAAACAGCGCAACGAGGTAGCCGGCGCCGTAGAAATCCTCGAGGTTGAAGTTGTCGGCGGAGCCGGAGCAGACGATGAGGATGGTGCTGTCGCCATGGTCGCGCGCGATGCGGTCGACGACGGCACCGCCGTTGAGCAGGGCCGCGGCATAGACATGGGCCGCAGCGGCGGACTTGGCCAGCGCCACGGTGCCGTTGGTGGTGCTGTAGATCAGCCGCCGCCCGGCCAGGCCTTCACGCAGCAGGGCTTGCGGAGTGGGATGGACGAAGCCGGGCAGCGTGTCGGCGTTGAGTTCGCCGGAGAGGACATAGGAGCCTTCGGGGTAGCGCGCCGCCGCAGCCAGCGCGCCGGCGCCGTCGGCGGCGGCGATGACTTCACTGGCGCCGTGCGCCAGCGCGGTGACGATGGACGATGTGGCGAAGAGGATGTCGAGCACGACCACCACCTTGCCCTCGAGGCGCTGGGCGTCGAGTTCCTCCTTCTTCAACAGGACATGGACCTTGGCCATCAGCCGTCCGGCTGCTCGCGCGGCGTTGCCGGCTTCATCAGGGCGAAGACGCCGCTACCGGTCATGATCAGGCGCCCGCCGCAGACGAGGCGGCAGCTTGCGTAGGCCAGGCGGCCGCCGAAGCGGTCGATGTCCACCAGGGCCTCGACCCAGTCGCCGGGCTCGGCGCTGGACACGAAATTGGTAGTGAGGCTGACGGTGACGATGGGTTGCGGCGGCTCACGCGAGCTGGAGACGACGATGCCCAGCGCCGTATCGACCATGGTGACGAGGAAGCCGCCATGGGCGATGTGGCGGATGTTGGTATGGCGGTCTTCGACGCGGATGGCCAGCACGACTTGGCCGCGCTCGTCGAGGCGGTAGTGCCAGGGACCGAGGTTCGTCAGGTATTCGCCACCGCGCTTGAGCGGCTTGAAGCCGTCGGGGATGTTGTCGCTCATGACTTGTTGATCCTTACGGCATTGGGGCCGCGCTTTTCGAGGAAGGCGGCGAAGATTTCCTTCGCGGCCGGGGCGGCAACGAGCTCGGCGAAGAACAGCGCTTCCTCGTCGATGGCCTCGATGGCGCTGCGGTCGCTGGAGCGCTTCATCAGCGCCTTGGTCATGGCCAGGGATGTCGCCGGGCGCGTGGCGAGCTTGCGCGCCGCGTCCATTGCTGCCGCCATCAGTTCGCCGGCGGGCAGCACGCGATTGACGAAGCCGGCCTCGCGCGCCTGCCCGGGGCCGAAGGGCTCGCCCAGCAGCAGCAGTTCGGCGGCACGCTGGTAGCCCGCGGTGCGCGGCAGGAGCAGGCTGGAGGCCCCCTCGGGACAAAGCGCGAGATTGACGAAGGGCAACTGGAATTTCGCGTTGTCGGCAGCGAACACCAGGTCGCAGTGCAGCAGCATCGTGGTCCCGATGCCGACCGCGCTGCCGGCGACGGCGGCGACGATTGGTTTTTCGAAGGCGGCGATGAGGTGCAGGAAGGGTATCGCGGCACTCGGGTCGTTCGCCTTGCGGTTGAGGAAGTCGCCGAGGTCGTTGCCGGCGGTGAACATGTCTTCCTGGCCGCGGATCAGCACGACGCGGGTGTGGCTGTGCTCGCGGGCGTGGGAGAGCGCAGCGCTCATCGCCCGGTACATGTCCGAGGTCAGCGCGTTCTTCTTGTCGCGACGGTTGATCTCGATCGTGACGACGCCATCGGCTTCATGGACCAGGATGTGGGGATGGTTCATCAGAATTCCTCGGAGGTGATGCGCAGCGTGGTGTCGTCGAGGCTGCGCAGCAGTTCGTGCCATTGCCGCGTCTTGGGCAGTTCC
>CAYTFA010000428.1:0-2478 GCA_964436755.1 uncultured Rhodocyclaceae bacterium
CGACGCGCGGCTGGCCCGTGCGCCTTGCCGCCCTTCCCGCCAACATCCGGCCCGACGCGCCGCTGCGCGCCGCGCCGCCATGTCGATGGCCGCTTCGACCGCGGCGAACAGGCTGCGCGGCGAAGCACGGCCGCTGCCCGCGAGGTCGAGTGCCGTACCGTGGTCGACCGATGTGCGGATCACGGGCAGACCCAGCGTGACATTGATGCCCTCGTCGAAGGCCGCATACTTGAGCACCGCCAGGCCCTGGTCGTGGTACATGGCCAACTGTGCATCCGATCCGCGCAACACGCCGGATGTGAACAAGGTATCCGCGGGCAGCGGGCCGACCAGGTCCATTCCCTCGCCACGCAGGCGCTCGAGCACCGGACCGATCACCTCGATCTCCTCGCGGCCCAGATGCCCGCCTTCCCCCGCATGGGGATTGAGACCGGCGACCAGGATGCGCGGATGCGCAATGCCGAACTTGTCGAGCAGATCGCCGTGCAGGATGCGCAGCGTCGCCTCCAGTTCGGCGCCGGTGATCGCCTCCGCCACATCGCGCAGCGCAAGGTGGGTGGTCGCCAACGCGACGCGCAGCCCGGCACCGGCCAGCATCATCACCACGCGCGGCGTGCCGGTACGTTCCGCCAGGTATTCGGTATGGCCGGTGAAAGCGAATCCCGCATCGTTTATCACACCCTTGTGCACGGGTGCGGTCACCATGGCGGCGAACTCGCCGGATCGACACCCGTCGAGCGCGGTATCGATGACCTTCAGGACATAGCTCGCATTGCGCACGTCGAGCCTGCCCGGCACGCTCGGAACCGCCAGGGGCACATCGCGCAGGACCAGCCGCGTCGCATCGAGTCCGAGTGCCGTCGCCCGTTCCTCCAGCATCCGGCGGTCGCCAATGACGGCCACGGGTACCGGCCAGTGCCGTTCGGCAAGGCGCAGGCAGATGTCCGGGCCAACGCCGGCCGGATCTCCTGAACTTACGGCGATCGCGCCGTCAGCGATCTTCGAGCCGGTATTCGACATAAGCGCGGTCGCGCATCTGCCGGATCCAGTCCTGGTAGGCCTCGTCGGACTTGCGCTCACGCAGGACCTGGCGGGCCGCGAGCCGCTGCCGCTCTGCCGACGCATCATCGGTGCGCCGTGCCAGCACCTGGATCAAGTGGAAGCCGAACGGCGACTGGATCGGCTCACTGACCTGATTGACCTGCAACGCATCCATGGCCTTTTCGAATTCGGGCACGGTATCGCCCTGGTACAACCAGCCCAGATCGCCTCCCTTGGCCGCGGAAAGGTCATTCGAATGCAGGCGCGCCAGCTCCGCGAAGTCGGCGCCGTTTTCCAGCCGTTCCTTGAGGCCGACAAGCTTGCGCCGCGCCTCGGCCTCCGAAACCAGTTCATTTACACGGATAAGGATATGCCGCGCGTGCGTCTGCCTGAGGCTCAGCGTCGGCTTGGCGGCCGCTTCGCCCTGCCGCCCGATGAGCATCACGATGTGGAATCCGGCCGGGCTGCGCAGGATGTCGCTGACCTCCCCGGGCTTGAGCTTCTTCACGGCTTCGGCATACAGGGAAGGCAGGCGATCGAGCGGACGCGAGCCCATCGCCCCGCCGGACAAGCCGTCGGGAGCATCGGAATAGCTTGCCGCGACCTTGGCAAAGTTCTCGCCGCGCCGTATCTGGTCCAGCGCCGCCTGCGCACGGGCGCCGATGCGCATCAACTGGTCGGGCGACGCCTGCTCCGGGACCCGGATAACGATATGGGCTATCTGTACCTCCCCCGCCCCCGCCGCGGCCTCCTGCTCCGGGTTTGCCAGATAGTTGTCGATCTCGCCGTCGGAAACCACGATCCGGCTCTCGACCTCGCGGTCGCGCAGCCGGGAAAGCAGTATTTCGCTGCGGACTTCCTCGCGGAACTTCGCCCAGGCAATCCCGTCGCGTTCGAGTGTCGAGCGGAAATCCTGGAGCGACAGCCTGTTTGCTTCGGCAATCCGGCGCATTGCCGCGTCGAGCTCGACGTCGGAAACGCGGAGTCCGGTATCCCGCGCAAACTGAAGTTGCACACGATCAGAGATCATGCGCTCAAGCAACTGCTTCTCGAGCACATCGCGCGGCGGCAACTGCACGTTCTGGCCACGCAGCTGACGCTCCACGGTAGCGACGCGCGAACGCAGTTCGAACGAGGTTATGGCTTCGTCGTTGACGACCGCAATGATGCGATCGACCTCGACCGGCAGCGCACGCCGGGATTGGGCATGGACGGAGCACGCCAGGATGGCAAGGCAGCAGACTAGGAATCGAATCGGGGTCATGGCAACTGAAGAGGAGAATCCGCGCTTTGCTGGTTGATGACGCCGTATCCCGGAACATTGCGCTTGAGGATTTCCAGGGGGTTCGACCCGACCTTGGCAAAACCGTTCAACTCGAGCTGGAAGAACAGCGCCGTGTTGGAGCGTTGGGTCAGCGTCGCCAGGCGCTGGAAGAC
>CAYTFA010000429.1:0-2461 GCA_964436755.1 uncultured Rhodocyclaceae bacterium
GCGGCCTGCGCTACCACCTCGAAGACCGCGTCCTGGTCCACGGCAACAAGACGGTCGTGTTCCGGTGAAGGGACGCCTGCTGCGAATCGTGCTGGTCCTGGCGCCCCTCGTGCTGGCGCTTCCGGCGCATGGGGAAGATGCCCGCCAGTTGGCGACCCTGCCGGCGGCGGCCCAGGAAACCCTGCGCCAGGAGATGCTCGACAACCTGCTGGCGGTCAACGAGATACTCGAACTGCTGGTGGCGGGAAAGGTCAAGGAGGCCGGTGCCGTCGCCGAGGCCAAGCTTGGCCAGTCGGCCATGGGCCGCCATCGGGACAAGCCCTTCGATGCCCGCCCCGGTCCCCACATGCCGCCCGCCATGCATCGCATCGGCATGGAGGGGCACGCCGCGGCAAGCGAATTCGCCGCCGCTGCCGCAACGGGGGATCGCGACAAGGCGGTTGCCCTGCTGCCGCGCCTCACCGGAAACTGCATCGCCTGCCACTACGCCTGGCGCACGCGCTAGGCCTGCAGCGCGGTTGCGTCAGCGCGCCGGCTTGCGCAGCAGCAGCCAGAGCCCGAAAGCGACCATCGGCAGGCTCAGCCACTGCCCCATGCTGACGGTGTAAGACCAGCCGAAGATGCCGTGGTCCGGCTCGCGAAAATATTCGGCGGTGAAGCGCAGCAACCCATAGCCGACCAGGAAGGCCCCGGAAACGCTGCCCCGCTTGCGTTCTGCGGTTGAATACAGCCAAAGCACGATGAACAGCAGCAAGCCCTCCCCCGCGGCCTGGTAGAGCGGCGATGGATGGCGCGGCAGCGGGTCCACGTAGGGAAAGACCATGGCCCAGGGCAGTCCCGGGTCGGCGACCCGGCCCCAGAGTTCGCCGTTGATGAAATTGCCGATGCGTCCCGCCATGAGCCCCAGCGGCACCAGCGGTGCGACGAAATCGCTGACCTGGAAGAAACTGCGGCCGGTCTTGCGTGCCCATAGCCACAACGCGACGAGCACGCCGAGCAGACCGCCGTGGAACGCCATGCCGCCCTTCCAGACGGCGAGGATCTCGAACGGGTGGGCGAGGTAGTAGCCGGGCTCGTAGAACAAGACCTGGCCGAGCCGACCGCCGAGTACGACGCCGAGCACGCCGTAGAACAGCAGGTCGTCGACGTCGGCCGGAGCGATTCCGTGCCATGCCTGTTGCGCCGCACGCCGTTTGCCCAGCCAGAGAAAGGCGATGAAGCCCGCGAGGTACATCAGGCCGTACCAGCGGACGGCGATGGGACCGACCGCGACGGCAACCGGATCGAACTGGGGGTGGATCAGCATCAGTGGCGGCCTTGAAACCAGTCGAGCGCCTGCTCGACGTTTGGGGCACGTCGGTGAAAGCCGCCATGATCGCCGCCGGCATCTTCGGTCAGCTCGGCTGCCGCGCCGCGCCCCGCGAGCCAGTTGCGGGTTCGGCGCATCGCGGGGCAGCCGTCGCGCTCGGGATTCGGATCACCGGCACCGCAGTAGAGCCACCAGCGCGTTCCGGAAAATGGGCGCGCGCCGAAACGGCCGCTCTCGATGTCCCGGTTGATCGGAAAGTCGGGCGCCATCCCCCCGGAGTTGGCGATGACCTGCCTGAAGAGCGGCCGCGGTGTACTGCCGTCCAGGGCAACGATTCCATAGAGATTGGCCGAAGCCCTCGAGAATCCATGCAGCAGGCTGTTGTCGGGCCGGGCTCCGGCCGTTGCCATGAGCCGCTCCAGTTCGCGCCGGATTTCTGGCACTCCATAGTAGTCGGCCGGCTGCTGGCCGCCGCCGAACCACCACTGCAGGGCAACGATGCCAAGCCGACGCTTTGCCGTAAAGGGCTGCCAGAGCACGACCTCGTCGTGCGCCCAGCTTGCGCTACCGTGCAGCGTGACGATCCAGCCGGTGGGTTCCCCGGGCGGACGCCAGATGAGGCCAAAGCTACGGCCGTCGCTCGTACGCTCGGTGCGGGCGCCCAAACGCTCTGCCTCCGCCATGCGCCGCGAGTTTGCCGCTGCCCGCACCAGGAGTTCGTCCGCATCGCGTGCGCCCATGCCCGGACCTTGGGCAAGCGCCCCTGCGCCAAGCAGGAACAGAGTCAGCGTGAGCAACAGGCGCATGCGGGGAAGGGCCTCGGTGCCTTTGGGATAAGATTCACGGTTCATTCTAAGCCAGCACACCAGCCGCCCCCGCAGGAGGTCCCATGCCCGCCTACCGTTCCCGTACATCCACCCACGGCCGCAACATGGCCGGCGCCCGCTCGCTGTGGCGGGCCACCGGCATGAAGGACGGCGACTTCGGCAAGCCCATCATCGCGGTGGTCAATTCCTTCACCCAGTTCGTTCCCGGGCATGTGCACCTGAAGGACCTCGGCCAGCTCGTGGCCCGCGAGATCGAGGCGGCCGGCGGCGTCGCCAAGGAATTCAACACCATCGCCATCGACGACGGCATCGCCATGGGCCACGG
>CAYTFA010000430.1:0-2456 GCA_964436755.1 uncultured Rhodocyclaceae bacterium
CGAGGTCCTGGCTGCCCTGGTGCGCATGGGCCTGCGCGGGCGTGAGGAACTGCCCGTACGCGTGCTTTCGGCCGGACAGAAGCGGCGCGTGCTGCTGGCGCGGCTGCTGACCCGTCCCGCCGCGCTGTGGGTGCTCGACGAGGCCTTCAATGCCCTTGATGTCGCCGCGGTCAAGCTGCTCGGCGATCTCATCTCGGCGCACCTGGGCAGCGGCGGCATCGCGGTATTGACCAGCCATCAGCCGCTGCCGGTACCCGGCGGCAAGGCGCTGGTGCTATGAACGCCCTGCTGGCCACGGTTCGGCGCGACCTTATCCTCGCCCTGCGGCGCAAGAGCGAGGTGCTGACTGCGGTGTTCTTCTTCGTTATCGTGACGAGCCTGTTCCCGCTGGGAATCGGTCCGGAACCCGTCCTGCTGAAGAAGATTGCGCCGGGCATCCTCTGGGTGGCGGCCCTGCTGGCGACCCTGCTGGGCCTGCCGCGGATGTTCGCCGGCGATCTTGCGGATGGCACCCTGGAGCAGATGGCCTTGTCGCCATCGCCCTTGGGGCTTCTGGTTACCGGTAAAATACTCGCCCATTGGCTATTGTGCGGGCTGCCGCTGGTGTTGCTGGCGCCGGTGCTCGGACTGCAGTTCGATCTTGATGCGTCGGCCCTGGGCGTGCTGACGCTGGCATTGCTGCTGGGAACGCCGCTGCTTTCACTGATCGGAGCGATCGGCGCCGCCTTGACGCTGGGCGTGCGCGGCGGCGGCGTGTTGCTGGCGCTCCTGGTGCTGCCGCTCTACATCCCGGTGCTGATCTTCGGCGCCGGCGCGGTGGAAGCCCATGTCGCCGGACTGGCGGCCGGCGGACATCTGTCGCTGCTGGCGGCGATGCTGGCGCTGGCCGTGTTTTTCGCGCCGTGGGCAACCACGGCGGCATTGAGGGTTGCTTTGGAGTGAGTCAGTCGCTGATCCAGTGGTTCCGCTTTGCGAGTCCGCAAAGCTTCTATCCGCTCGCCGGAAGGCTGATCCCGTGGTTCTGGGCGGCAGCCGTGGTGTTCGGCGTGGCCGGCCTTTGGGTCTCGTTCTTCGTCGCGCCGACGGATGCCCAGCAGGGCGAGGGCTACCGGATCATCTTCGTGCATGTTCCGGCGTCCTGGATGTCGATGTTCATCTATATCGTAATGGCCTTCTGGGCGGCGCTCGGGCTGGCGCTGAACACCCGGGTTTCCGGGATGATGGCGCAGGCGCTGGCGCCGACCGGGGCCCTCATGGCCGCCCTGTCGCTGTGGACCGGGGCCTTCTGGGGCAAGCCGATGTGGGGCGCCTGGTGGGTGTGGGATGCGCGCCTGACCTCCGAACTCATCCTCTTCTTCCTCTACCTCGGCTTCATGGCGCTGCAGGCCGCGATCGACGACCCGCGTCGGGCCGACAAGGCGGGCGCGATCCTGGCGCTGGTCGGCGTGGTGAACATCCCGATCATCTACTTCTCGGTGAAGTGGTGGAATACCCTGCACCAGGGTTCGACGATCAACCTGACGAAGGCGCCGACGATGGCGCAGACCATGCTCTGGGGCATGCTTCTGATGGCCCTGTGTTTCTGGATGTATTCGATCGCCGTCGCGCTGGTGCGCGTCCGCGCCATCATCCTCGAGCGCGAGCGGCACACCGAATGGGTGAAGCATGCAGTGGCATAGCGTCGGCGAGTTTCTTGCCATGGGCGGCTATGCCCTTTACGTCTGGGGCAGCTTCGGCGCCTGCGCCCTGCTCATGTTGGTGGAACCTTTGCTGGCGGCGCGGCGTCTGAGCGAGATTCGGCACAGCCTTGCCCGTGAGCGGCTCGCCGACGAACTCGACCAGCAACAGGGCACTGCATGAAACCCAGACACAAACGCATCGCACTGATCGGAGGCGGTCTCGTATCGCTGGCCGTCGCCGCGGTGCTGGTGCTCAATGCACTAGACAGCAACATCGCCCTCTACGTCACGCCCTCCGAGGTCGCGGCTGGCAAGGCCCCGCAGGGCAAGGCGTTTCGGATCGGCGGCCTGGTCAAGGATGGGTCCGTGAAGCGAAATGACCTCACGGTACGTTTCGTCATCACCGATACCGCCAAGGAAATCCCGGTCGCGTACACGGGCATCCTTCCCGACCTCTTCCGCGAAGGCAAGGGCGCCGTGGTGCAGGGCCGGCTGGGCGGCGACGGGGTTTTCGCCGCCACCGAAGTCCTCGCCAAGCATGATGAAAACTACATGCCGCCGGAAGCCAAGCACGCGATAGAACAGGCACAGAAGAAACCATGACTCCCGAACTCGGCCACTTTGCCCTCATCCTTGCGCTGATCGTCGCGGGCCTGCAGGGTGTGCTGCCCCTGCTCGGCACGCGCGGCGGTCAGGCGCAATGGGTGGCGCTGGCGCGGCCCGCGGCGCAGACGCGGTTCCTGCTGGTTGCCGTCGCCTTCGGCTGCCTGGCGCAGG
>CAYTFA010000431.1:0-2448 GCA_964436755.1 uncultured Rhodocyclaceae bacterium
CCTATTTCGCCCCGGTCGCCAATGCCGTGCGCGCCACCAATGAAGGGCGGCACAAGGAGCGCGAGGCAATCCATCGCGACGTGGCCGCCGTCACCCGCACGCGTGCGACGGCGGAAATTGCCGCGGACTTCCGCAAGGCCACCATCCCCCACGCGGCAATCAACGACATCCCCGCGGTACGCGAGATGGAGGCGGTACGGAATCGCCTGACGACTACTCGCACTCCCGACGGTCGCACCCTGCGCATGCAACCCATGGCGATCGACGTGGCCGGCGCCGCGCGCGAACTCGGCTTCGCGCCAAGCTACGGCCAGGACACCGCATCCATTCTCGCCGAGGCCGGCATTTCCGCCGCAGATTGCTCAAGTCTGCGCGAACAGGGCATCATTGCCGGCTGAGGCACGCCAAAACAGCAACCACCACACCAAGGAGGAGAACAAATGAACAAGTTCAACGCACTGCTGGCCATGGCCGGCGTCGCACTGGCAGCGAGTCTGCCGGTTCACGCCCAGGTCAAGATCGGCGTCATCGCTTCGTCAACCGGCCCGACCGCCTTCGTCGGCATCCCGCAAAAGAATGCGGTGGCACTCCTGCCCAAGAAGGCCGGAAACCTCGACGTCGAGTACATCGTGCTCGACGACGCCAGCGATTCGACGCAGAGCGTGCAACTGACCAAGAAGCTGCTCTCGGAAAACAAGATCGACGCCATGATCGGCCCCTCCGGCTCGCCCAACGCGATGGGCGTGCTGCAGTTCATGGCTGAGGGACAGACGCCAATGCTGGCTCCGGTGGGAACGCCGGCCGTCGTCATCCCCATGGACGACAAGAAGCGCTGGGTGTTCAAGACCCACCCCAACGACGACATCATCGGCGCCGGCCTGATCGCCGCGATGACGAAGCGTGGCGTCAAGACGATCGGCTTCATCGGCTACAACGATCCCTATGGCGAAAGCTGGTTCAAGGCCATCTCCCCGCTCGCCGAGAAGGCCGGAATCAAGATCATCGCCAGCGAGCGCTACAGCCGCCAGGACACCAGCGTGACCGGCCAGGTGGTCAAGATCATCGCCGCCAAGCCCGACGCCGTGCTCGTCGCCGGCGTCGCGGCCGGTGCCGCGTTGCCCCATGGCCAGCTGATCGACGCCGGCTTCAAGGGCCCGATCTTCCATACCCACGGCTCCGCCACCGGCGCTTTCATCCAGATCGGCGCCAAGAAGGTCGAAGGTGCGCTCGTGGTCGGCCCTGCCCTCCTCGTCATCGACGAGATCGCCGACGCGAATCCGGTGAAGAAGGTAGCAATGGATTTCATCGGCCCCTACGAAAAGCAGTACGGCCAGCGGCCGCCCATCTTCGGTGCCGGCGTCTATGACGCCAGCCTGCTGCTTGGCCGCGCCATTCCCGAAGCGGCGAAGAAGGCCAAGCCGGGCACGGCGGAATTCCGCGCCGCCCTGCGCGACGCGATCGAAGCCACCAAGGACATGACCATGTCACAGGGCATCGTCTCGATGACGCCCCAGGACCATTCGGGCTACGACCATCGCGGCACCGTGCTCATCACGGTCAAGGATGGCAAGTTCTCCCTGGTCAAGGACTGATTCGTCCGGCGGGGCGGCCACCACCGGCCGCCCCGCCTGCCCGGTCCACAGCATGACGCTCTCGCACCGCATCTCGCTGCGCCACCGCTTCTGGTGGTGCACCACGACGCACGGCTCCCGAACGGCCTCCCTCCGCCACCACCGCTGAAGCCGCGATGGCCGCCCATCGCACTTCGGTCCGGCGCCTGCGGGCGCAGCGCAACGGAGGAGGAGCAGATGAGCATCGCCAACGTCAGCCTGGAAGACAAGTATCGCGTCGATAGCGGCAGCGTCTTCCTCACCGGCATGCAGGCCCTGGCCCGCCTGCCCATGCTCCAGCATGAAATAGACCGCCGCGCCGGCCTGCATACGGCCGGCTATGTCTCCGGCTACCGCGGATCGCCTCTCGGCGGCCTCGATACGGCGCTCCACGGCGCTGCGGCCTATCTCAAACAGCATGACATCAAGTTCCAGCCCGGACTCAACGAGGACATCGCCGCCACGGCGGTCTGGGGTACGCAGCAACTGCATCTGTTTCCGGAGCCGAAGTTCGATGGCGTATTCGCCATGTGGTACGGCAAGGGTCCCGGCGTCGACCGTAGCGGCGATGCCTTCAAGCATGGAAACCATGCCGGCAGCGCGAAGCACGGCGGCGTGCTGCTGGTGGCCGGCGACGATCCCGCCGCGCGCTCCTCGGCGATTGCCCACCAAAGCGAACACATCTTCTCGGCCTGCGGCATTCCGGTGCTCGCCCCGGCCGACCTGCAGGAGTACCTCGACCTCGGCCTGCACGGCTGGGCGATGTCACGCTTCTCCGGGTGCTGGGTTGCACTCAAGCTCACCTCGGACACGGCGGAGAGCTCGGCACGGGTCGTCG
>CAYTFA010000432.1:0-2445 GCA_964436755.1 uncultured Rhodocyclaceae bacterium
TGGTAGATGTCGACGCCGGCGCCGTAGCCGATCGTCGCCACCATCAGGAAGGTCATGTAGATCGCGTCGAGCCAGCTCGCGCCCTCGCCGGCGAAGTGCTTGAAGCCGAAGGCGCCGGCGACCATGACGAAGAGGAAGGCGGAGAGCGCGAGAACGATCGAATGCCGCGCGCGGCGCAGGACTTCGTCGTTGTCGTTGTCGTAGTTCATGCGACGGCCTTCCTGCGTCGCCCATGCCACGCGCGCACGAGGTAGATGCGCCAGGCGATACGGACCATCAGGTAACCCGCCGCAGCCAGACCCAGCGCGAGCAGCACCAGGCCGACGGCGAGCGGGGCACCGAGACCCGCCATCCAGTCGATGAGGGCGGCTATCCAGGCCAGCAGGCCGTCGGCCCCCGGCTCCGGCGGGGCAACGAAACGCCCGCCCGCGCCGGGCAGCACCCACTGGCCGATGGCGTAGGCAACGATGTAGAGGGGCACGATGGTGAAGGGATTGGTATAGAGCGTGGTGAACATGGCGAGCGGCAGATTGACGCGGAAAAGCACCGCGCACACGGCAGCGCCGAGCATCTGGAAGGGGCCGGGAATCAGTCCGCAGAACATTCCCGCCGCGACGGCACCGGCGGCCGAGTGCCGGTTGAGGTGCCACAAGCGGGGGTGGAGCAGGGTGTTCTCGAAGGGTGCCAGCCAGCGGTTTTCGCGAATTACCTCATGGTCGGGTAGCAACTTGCGGATGTGACGACGCATCCATGAATTCTAGCGGATGGGACGCCCGCGCCGCGCGTGCTGCTGCGCAATATGACGGATACCAATGGTGGCATAGAAGAATTCATCTTGACCGCGTTTCGGCGGCGGTCGAACAATGCCCGCAGGCCCCGCAGAGGAGCGCCGTCCCGACCAAGGAGGAAACACGATGCGCCAGTATTCCGCACTGCCCCACCGCCCGCTCAAGCCGCACAGCCGCTTTCGTACTCCCGTACAGGTGCTGCCGCCCCGGGTCGGACTCGACGATCCCGCCGCGGCAGTGATGACCGATTTCGCCAAAGCCACAGCCTTCACCATCGATCCCGACGTCAGCGTCGATGGCGCGGCACGGGTGATGCGCCGGCGCCGGGTGCACCTGCTGCTCGTCGTCGACGTCGACAACCATGTGCTGGGCATCGTCACGTCGAACGACTTCGGCGGCGAGAAGACGCTGCAATGCATCAGTGCGCGCGGCATCGCGCGCGAGGACGCCCTGGTGCGCGACATCATGACGCCGCAGGAACGCATCGAGGTGATCGACATGGACGACGTGCAGCACGCCCATGTCGGCCACGTCGTCGCCACCCTGAAGGCGACCGGGCGCCGCCATGCGGCCGTGGTGGATACGGACGCCGAGGGCCGCCAGTACCTGCGCGGCCTGTTCGCCGCCTCGCAGCTCGAAGCCCAGCTCGGCGTGGCGCTGGAGACCCCGGAAATCGCCAGCACCTTCGCCGAGATCAGCGCCGCGCTGAACGCGTAGTTCCGATTCGTTTCGCATGGTCTAATGCGGACCATGCGTGCTTTCGTCGTCGCCTTCGCCGCGGGCATCGGCATACTGCAGCTGCAGGCCGTGCTGCCCGTGCCGGCGGTGCTGACGGGGTTGACCCTTGCCGCGGCGGCCGCAATTCCTGTCGGCCTGCGCCTGCGTGGCGGGACAGCGGCGGCAAGGCGGCTGGGTGCCCTCGTGCTGCTGTCCGGTGCCGCCGCGCTGGGCTTTGCGTACGCCGGCCTGCGAGCGCACGTGCGCCTGGCCGAAGCGCTGCCGCCGGCGCTCGAGGGGCGCGACCTCGAGATCAGCGGTGTCGTCGCCGGCCTGCCGCAGGCCCTGGAACGCGGCATGCGCTTCGAGTTCGATGTCGAGCAGGGCGTACCCGGCATACCTCCGCACATCTCGCTGGCCTGGTATCGCGGCCGCGACGCGGAGGCGGACGAAAGCCCGCGCGTTCCGGTCCGCGCCGGCGAGCGCTGGCGCTTCACGGTGCGCCTCAAGCGTCCGCACGGCAACCTTAATCCGCACGGCTTCGACTACGAGGCCTGGCTGTTCGAACGCGGCATCCGCGCCGCCGGCTACGTGCGGCCGATGACGGCGGAACGCCTCGACGCGCGCGTCTGGGGCTTTGGCTACGCGGTGGAAATGCTGCGCGAGGCGATCCGCGAGCGCTTCGCCGAGGCGCTGCCGGGCGCGCCTTACGCCGGCATCCTCGTTGCACTGGCCATCGGCGATCAGCAGTCGATCGCCCCGGAACTCTGGCAGACCTTTGCGCGCACCGGGATTACGCACCTGATGAGCATCTCCGGACTGCACGTGACCATGCTGGCCGGCCTTGCCTATGCGCTGACCAATGCGCTGTGGCGACGCTCGCCGCGGTTGCCGCTGCGCTGGCCGGCGCAGCATGCGGCGGCGGCCGGCGGCCTGCTGG
>CAYTFA010000433.1:0-2442 GCA_964436755.1 uncultured Rhodocyclaceae bacterium
TCGCCAGCCTGCCGCGCACCGAAACCGGCAAGCTGCAGCGCTTCCGCCTGCGCCAGGCCGCACAAGGAGAAGCCAAGTGAAAGCCAAGACCCTCGTTCCCCCCGGCTGGCCGCTGGCCAAGGGCTATGCCCATGGCGTTACCGTGCGCGGGCAGATGGTGTTCGTCGCCGGCCAGGTCGGCTGGGACGAAAAATGCGAGTTTCCCGGGCCCGACCTCGTCACCCAGGCCGAGCAGGCTTTGAAGAACGTGGTGGCCGTCCTCGCCGAGGCCGGTGCCAAGCCGGAGCACATCGTGCGCATGACCTGGTACCTGGGCAGCAAGGAGGAATACTGGGCCAAGCAGAAGGAGCTCGGCGCCGTGTTTCGCCGCCTGATCGGCCACTACAACGCGGCGATGACGGCGATCCAGGTCGCCGGTTTCGTCGAGGAAGGCGCCAAGGTCGAGATCGAGGCCACGGCGGTCATCCCGGACTAGGCACACTCCGAATGGACGACGAGTGTTGGTCGCGGTTACTGCAACGATTGCCCGAGCCCGAGCCCGCAACGGGTCCTGCGCTGGCGGTGGCCTTCGTCGGTGCCGATGACTACGCGTCCAAGGGAGGGAAGGCCTGGCTGTGGTGGCCGGGCAGTCGCGAGAAAGCTCCCGGTCCCGTGGACTTCGATGGCCGCTATCCAATGGATTGGGGCCTGCTGCTGGTGATGAACGAACTTGCCACCGAACGCGTGTGCGCCGAAGGGCTGGGCTGCATGGCGCACCTCTCGCGCCTGCTGGACATCAAGCCGTTCGTGCTGCGCGAGCGCGACGCTCTGGATGCCGGCGGCGTCCTCGACTTCATCGAGGACCTCGAACTGGCGACCCCGAAACATTGACGATCCAAGGCACATGAACGCAATCGTGGAATTTGGCGGCTTCGGCGAACTTTCGGGCTGGCAGGCGATGCTCGACCGCAATCGCGAACTCTTCGCGGCCATGGACGAGGGCTCGCGCATCGGTATCGTCTCGCGTGAGGCGTCGGGCATTCTGCCGGGCAAGCACCTCGAGGGGGTGCAGCGCGCAGCGGAAGTCGACATGCTGGCCTGGCAGGTGCAGGGCGGCGGCATGCAGGCGGGCATCGAGCGCTTTGCCGGCATGGCTACGGTGAAGGTTGACCTGTTGCTGGTGGCCGATGCCGAAGCCCTGGCGGCCGCACGTGCGGACCTCGCCGGCGAGGCGCTGACGACCATCAAGAAAGCCATCCGCCGCGGCAACATCATGTTCTTCGTCTTCAAGAACAAGGCTCAGTTGCAGGATGCCGGCTACGAGGATTTCCTCGAGTCGCTCGGGCTGGCCTTCCTCGGGGCCTGCCGATGATATTCATCAACCCGCGCGGCGCGCCGGAACTGGCCTGCGACCACTGCGGCTGCCGCTGGGTTGATCGCCTCAAGGGCAAGGCGTATTGCTATGAGTGCGGCGAGGAAATCACCGAGGCAGCGATTGCCGAGTTCCAGCAGGCGTGCAGCGAATTTGCCGCGCGACCGCAGGGTACGGAGCGCCGCGACGGCTGAGGTTCAGGCGGTCGGCGCCAAGTAGCGCTCGAGGCGAGTGCGCATGTCGGGCGAGAAGGGTACGGCGGCGCGCGAATCGAGCGACGCCTGCACGATAGTCAGCGTCGCTTCGACGCGTGTCTCGCCGCCGGCGGTCCCGGTCACGTGCATTTCCATCGAACTGCGGCCGATGCGGGTGACGGTCAGCGCCAGGCGCAGCGTTTCGCCGACCTTGGAGGGCGACAGGAAGCGGCACTGCACCGTGCCCATCGGGATTCCCAGACGACCGGACACGTGGTACTCGGCGAAATCGACTCCGAGCCCCTCGTTGAACCAGTCCTCGACCAGTTCGTTGAAGAGCACGAAATACTGCGGATAGAAGACGATCCCGGCGGGGTCGCAGTGGTGGAAGCGGATCAGCTTGTCGCGTTCGAAAGCGGTGGATTTCATGATGTTCATGGTTTCAGGACGGGAAAAAGGAAAGGGGGCTTGCGCCCCCTTCCGCTTGGCTGTTACGGCCGGGCTCAGGCAGCCTTCGGCGGCCAATCCACCTTCGGCAGATGGGCCATCGATTCCTTGATGGCTTCCGCAGGATACTCGAAGTCCTCGAGCTTGCCGGCGAAGTAGCCCTCGTAGGCGCTCATGTCGAAATGCCCGTGGCCGGAGAGGTTGAAGAACAGCGTCTTCGGTTCGCCGCTGGCCTTGCAGCGCAGCGCCTCGTCGATGCAGGCGCGGATGCCATGGCAGGACTCGGGCGCGGGAATGATGCCCTCGGCGCGCGCGAACATGACGCCGGCCTCGAAGGTCGCTACCTGCGGCACGGCTACTGCCTCGATGATCTTCTCGTGGAAGAGCTGCGAGACCAGCGGGCTGTCGCCGTGGTAGCGCAGGCCGCCGGCGTGGATGCCGGGCGGCATG
>CAYTFA010000434.1:0-2441 GCA_964436755.1 uncultured Rhodocyclaceae bacterium
CCAGCGAACGCAATTGGCCCGCGGTTGCCGCAGAGTGCGGTTTCGGCTAGCATCCATCCGTTATGTACTTTGCTAAATAACGATGCCCCGCGCCTCCTCCCCGCTGCGTCGAGCCAAGCTCGACCGCGTCGCCCTGCTGGCCGGGGTGGCCGAGTTGGGGTCGATCAATGCCGCCGCCAAGGCGCTCGGCGTTTCCTACAAGGGCGCGTGGGAGGCCATCGAGGCGCTCAACAATCTCTCGCCGTCGCCGCTCGTAGAGCGCAGCGCCGGCGGCGCACGGGGCGGGGGCACCCGGCTTACGCCGCACGGGGAAAAGGTGCTGTCGCTGCTGCGGGACATGGACAGCGACTTCCAGGGCTTTCTCGCCGCGATGGGCGGCGGCCGTGGGCGCTTCGAACGCTTCTACAAGGTTTTCCAGCTCGTGAGGAAGTGGAACATGAAGACCAGCGCGCGCAACCAGTTCCTCGGCACCGTCACCACGCTGAAGCGCGGCGCCATCAACAGCGAAGTCGTACTCGACATCGGCGGCGGTGACAGCCTGGCCGCCGTCGTCACCAACACCAGCGTGGAGAACCTCGGGCTGGCGCCCGGCGTCGAGGCCTATGCGCTGATCAAGGCACCCTGGGTGATCGTCACCACCGACGAGAACCTGCGCACCAGCGCCCGCAACCGGCTGTGCGGCACCGTCTCGCGCTGCATCGAGGGCGCGGTCAATGGCGAGGTCGTCATCGACCTACCGGGCGGCAAGGCGGTGACTGCAGTCATCACCAACGAGAGCATGAAGAACCTTGGACTCGCCGTCGGCGTCCGCGCCTGCGCCTTGATCAAGGCGTCGCACATCATCCTGGCCGTCAATGCCTGACCGTACCGCCATGAAACGGATTCTGGCTTCCGCTTTTCTCCTCGCTGCCGCCCCTGCCATTGCGGGAGAGGTGCAGGTCGCCGTCGCCGCAAACTTCACGGCGCCGGCGAAGCGGATCGCCGAGGAGTTCGCCCGGGACAGCGGCCACACGGCCGCCCTCGCCTTCGGAGGAACCGGAAAGTTCTACGCCCAGATCAAGGCCGGCGCGCCGTTCGAGGTCCTGCTCGCGGCGGACGACAAAACGCCTGCCAGGCTCGAAGAGGAAGGCGACGCCGTGCCAGGCAGCCGCTTCACCTATGCCACCGGACGCCTGGTACTGTGGTCGGCCAGGGCCGGCTTCGTGGACGACAAGGGCGACGTGCTCGGCAAGGGAGGCTTCCGGCACCTGGCGATCGCCAACCCGAAACTCGCGCCCTATGGCCAGGCCGCCATGGAGACACTGGCCGCGCTCAAGCGCGGCGACGCGCTGCAGCCGAGGTTCGTCATGGGCGAGAACATCGCCCAGGCCTACCAGTTCGTCGCCACGGGCAATGCGGAACTCGGCTTCGTCGCGCTCTCGCAGGTGATGAAGGACGGCAGGATCGGCGAGGGTTCGGCATGGGTCGTACCCGCGGAACTGCACCGACCGATACGGCAGGATGCCGTGCTGCTCGCAAAGGGCAAGGGCAGTCCGGCGGCGGCGGCCTGGCTCGCCTACCTGCGCAGCGACAAGGCGCGTGCGGTGATCAAGTCCTTCGGCTACGCCTTGTGAGATGAATGCGAGCGACCTTGCCGCAGTCTGGCTGACGGTCAAACTGGCCACGGTCACCACGGTGCTGCTCCTGCTGATCGGCACGCCGATCGCCTGGTGGCTGGCGCGCACGCGCTCCCGGCTGAAGGGCCCGGTCGCCGCGGTGGTGGCGCTGCCCATCGTGCTGCCGCCGACGGTGCTGGGCTTCTACCTGCTGCTGCTGATGGGGCCGCAGGGTCTCGTCGGCAAACTCACGGTCGCGGCCGGATTCGGCCTGCTGCCGTTCAGCTTCGCCGGCCTGGTGGTGGCTTCGGTGATCTACTCGCTGCCCTTCGTCGTGCAACCCCTGCATAACGCCTTCGACGCGGTGGGAGAAACCATGCTCGAAGCCGCTGCAACGCTGCGCGCCTCGCCCATCGACGCCTTCTTCAGCGTCGCCGTGCCGCTGGCGCGGCCGGGGTTCATTACCGCCACCATCCTCGGCTTCGCCCACACCGTGGGCGAGTTCGGCGTGGTGCTGATGATAGGCGGCAACATCCCGGAGCGGACACGCGTCGTCTCGGTGCTGATCTACGACCACGTCGAGGCGCTGGAATACGGCCAGGCCCACTGGCTCGCCGGCGGCATGGTCGGCTTCTCCTTCCTCGTGCTGCTTGCGCTCTACCTGCTCAAGCCGACGGCGAGGCGCACGGCATGAGCATCGCCGCACGCTTCCGGGTCGACTATCCGGGCTTTGCGCTCAATGTCGATCTCGAGCTGCCGGGGCGCGGCGTGACGGCCCTGTTCGGGCGCTCGGGTTGCGGCAAGACCACGCTGCTGCGCTGCATGGCCGGGCTGGAGCGCGGATCG
>CAYTFA010000435.1:0-2422 GCA_964436755.1 uncultured Rhodocyclaceae bacterium
GTCGTGCTCCTCGAAGCGGAACAGTGACACCGGGTCATGCATCAGGACATTGGTGTCGAGCACGAACAGCTTGGTGGCGGGCGTCTTGTCGGACTTCGATCGCTTGGCGTTCATGCGGACCTCAGCGGGGTGGCGGCAGGCTCACGATAGCCAGCCGCGGGGCGGGACGAGGCAATGGGAAGGGGCCGTTTCGCGGCCCTGTTCCCGGTTACGGGCGGCGCAGCGCCGCGAGCACGGCGGCGGCATTGCCGTCCGCCTTGGTGGCGCGCCATTCCTGACGCAGGATGCCGTCGCGGTCGATCAGGAAGGTGGAGCGCTCGATGCCGAGCACCTTCTTGCCGTAGAGCATCTTGTTCTTGACCACGTCGAACATGCGGCAGAGCACGCCCTCGATGTCGGAGATCAGCTCGAAGGGCAGGCCCAGCTTGGCCTTGAAGCCTTCATGGGACTTGAGCGAGTCGCGCGAGACGCCGAGGACGATGCAGCCGGCGCGGGCGAATTCGGCGTGCAGGTCGCGGAACTGCTGGGCCTGGGTGGTGCAGCCGGGGGTGTTGTCCTTCGGGTAGAAGTACAGCACCACCGGGCGGCCGAGGTGGGCCGAGAGGGTGAAGTCGCCTCCGGTGGCGGGTACGGTGAAGTCGGGCACGTGCAGGCCGACGGCGGAGGGCGCGGCGGGAGTGGGTTTGACTTCGGTCATGCGGCTTCCTTCCAGTTGGCAAGAAATTCCTCGCCCTGCAGCATGAGGCTGCCGGAGCGGCCGGGGATCTCGCCCCGTTGCATTTCGTGGCGCGGCAGCAGCGCGGGGTCGAGGCCGTCGCGCAGGTTGCCGAGGGAGACGATCTCGTGCCCCTGCTCGCGCCAGCCGGTGAGCAGGCGCTCGAGGGTGTCGCCGAGCTTCATGCCTTCCAGCTCGGCGTGCAGGGTGAATACCTGGTCGCGGTCGGCGGCTGCGGTCAGGCGCAGCAGGTGCAGGTGCACGTTGGATTCGTCGAGTTCGTCGGCGCCGATAAGTTCGTCCAGCGTCGGCAGGGTGGTCGGCAGCTGCGGGCAGGCGACGACTTCGCCGTTCCAGACGGGGACGAAGGGGCGGCTGCCGCGGCAATCGGAGGCCCAGCGGTAGCCGAGGCGCTGGGTAAGGCGCAGCGCGTGCGGGTTCATCTGCCAGCCGGCGGCGCCGTGGCCCGGCGACTCGACGCCGAAGACCTCGACGTAGCGCTCGTGGGCGCGGCGCATTTCGATCTCGGTCCAGGTGGCGGCGGCGCGCTCGACGCCGTCCTGCCAGCGCACGTGGTCCCAGCAGTTGATGGCTGTCTCGAAGCCGGCATCGCGCACGGCGCGCATGATGTCCGCGCCGCGGCGGCCGATGTCCGGTCCCGGCAGCAGCGTGCCGTACATCAGGGTGCGCAGTCCGTAGTGGGAGAGCACCGACGTGCGGCGCACCTTCTTCATGAAGCCCGGCCGGAAGGCACGGCGGATGGCGCGGCCGGTATGGTCGGGGCCGAGCGAGAAGAGGAAGCTCGCGCCGGCGCGATGGCGGCGCAGGATCTCCACGAGGCGCGGCACGCCCTGCTGGGTGCCGCGCCAGGTGTCTACGTCGATCTTCAGTGCCAGCTTCGGCATGAAGCTCAATCCATCAGCTTGCGCGCTTCGGCGACGTCGGTCCGGTAGGCCTCGAAGATGCCGCGCAGGGCCTCTTCGAAGCTCACCTTGGGAGCCCAGCCGAGATCGGCCATGGTGTTGGCAATCTTCGGCACGCGATGCTGCGTGTCCTGGTAGCCCTTGCCGTAATACTCGCCCGAGGTGGTCTCGACGATCTTCACCCGGGCCAGGCCCTCGGCGTACTCGGGGTACTGCCTGGCGAGGTCGAGCATCAGGTTGGCGAGGTCGCGGATCGAGTAGTTGTTCTTCGGGTTGCCGATGTTGTAGATCTTGCCGTCGGCGACGCCGTCCTTGTTCTCGATGATCTTCATCAGCGCGTCGATGCCGTCGCTGACGTAGGTGAAGGAGCGCTTCTGGGTGCCGCCGTCGACCAGCTTGATGTTCTCGCCGCGCACGATGTGGCCAAGGAACTGGGTGATGACGCGCGAGCTGCCTTCCTTCGGCGTGTGGATCGAGTCCAGCCCCGGGCCGATCCAGTTGAAGGGGCGGAACAGGGTGTATTGCAGGCCTTCCTGCTGTCCGTAGGCGTGGATCACGCGGTCCATCATCTGCTTGGCGCAGGAATAGATCCAGCGCGGCTTGTTGATGGGGCCGAGGATCAGCTCGGAATTTTCCGGGTCGAACTCGGGGTCGCGGCACATGCCGTAGACCTCGGAGGTCGAGGGGAAGATCACGCGCCGCTTGTACTTCACCGCCTGGCGGATGATGGGCAGGTTGGCCTCGAAGTCGAGCTCGAAGACGCGCAGCGGCTCCTTGACGTAGG
>CAYTFA010000436.1:0-2417 GCA_964436755.1 uncultured Rhodocyclaceae bacterium
ATCTGGCGCTTGACCAGCTTCATCTGGCTGCCTTCACGCAGGTAGATCAGCCCGTCGGCGCCGAGCCCGATTTCGCCGGCCTCGTAGAAGCGCTGCAGGCGCGACGTGCGCTGGGCCATCGCATGGCGCGTGACCACAATGGGCGGCGTTGCGAGGTCGATATTGATGGCCGGTTTGCCCGCTGCCGGAGTGGGGGCGTCGGCCGCCACGGCAGGCAGGGTGGCAAAGGCGAAAAGAAGGATGGCTCGTTTCATGGTGTTTCCCCGGGGGTTATTTTCCGGCCAATAGCTGCCGCAGGTCGGCGGCAACGTTGGCAGGCGTTTCGCCGTGACGGATCAGCAGGCGCAGGCGACCCTGAGGGTCGAAGGCGTAGCTGCCCGTCGAATGGTCGATGCTGTAGCTGTCCGGTTTCGAGCCCTCGCGCTTGGCATAGAAGACCTTGAAGTCGCGCGCGACGGCGGCAATCGTCGCATCGTCGCCATAGAGGCCGATGAACGAGGGGTGGAACGCCGGCACGTACTGGGCCAGAAGCGCCGGCGTATCGCGTGCCGGATCCACGGTGGCGAACAGCACCTGGACGCGGGCGGCATCTTCGCCGAGCAGCGTCATTGCCTCGCGCATGGTGGAAAGCGTGGTCGGGCAGACGTCGGGGCACTGCGTATAGCCGAAGAAGAGCACGACCGCCTTGCCGCGGAAATCCGCCAGGCGGCGCGGCTTGCCCGTGTGGTCCGTCAGCGCGAAGTCCTTGCCCCAGTCGACGGTCGACAGGTCGGTCGAGACAAAGCGCGGCGGCTCGGAACAGGCTCCGAGCAGGGTGGCAAGGCAGAGCAGCAGAGCAGGAAGCAGTCTCATCGTTCAAGGCGAAAGTACAGGGGATTGTGCGAAGTGTAGCACCCGGCCTTGCCGTACAATTCCGGTTTCGACGCAGGGGAGTAGTTCAAATGCATATACTGGCGGATGCCGGCGAGGCGCCGCGCAAGCTGGCCCGGGCCTGGTTGTGGCTGGGTTTGATGGCGCTGATCGGTTCCGGGCTGCTGGCGATCCTGCTGGTATTGTCCCGCACGCCGGGGATTCAGGATGTCTTCCCGCTCAAGGACTTCTTCCGCGCAGCGCTGGTGGTCCATGTCGACCTTTCCGTGGCGATCTGGTTCATGGCCTTCGCGGCGGTGATCTGGAGCGCGTTCGGCCGCGGCGGCTTCGCCTGGCTGGGCTGGACGGGCTTCGCGCTGGCGGCGCTCGGCACCGCGGTGATGACCGTCTCGCCCTTCCTGCCCGGTGCCGACCCCGTGCTCAACAATTACATTCCGGTACTGCAGCAGCCGGTGTTCTATGCCTCGCTTTGGATCTGCGGCGCCGGCTTCGCGCTGGCCGTCCTGCGCGCGCTGCTCACCACGTGGCCGCGACCGTTCTTCGGCGCCCCGCTGCAACTGGGCGCCTTCCTCGGGGCGGTGGCCGCGTTCCTTGCGCTCGCCGCATTCCTCTGGTCCTGGCTGGTCGTACCGCGCGTCGAGGAGAAGATCTATTTCGAGGTGCTGTTCTGGGGCGGCGGCCATACGCTGCAATTCCAGCACTCGCTGCTCATGGTGGTGGCCTGGCTGTCGATTGCCGCCGGCCTCGGGCGGGCTGCGCCGGCTTCGCCGCGCGCGTTGTCGGCCATGTTCTGGATCGCCGCGCTGCCGCTGCTCGTCGTGCCCGCCATCTACTTCACGATTCCCGCTGGCGAGTTGCCGCACATGGAGCTTTTTGCCAAGCTGATGATATGGGGCCATCCCTACATGGCGCCGCTGATCCTCGTCGGGCTGTTTGCGCTGCTGTCCATGCGGGACGTGCCCCCCAGCGCGGCGAAATCGGCCTTCGTCGCGTCGTTCGCGCTGTTCGCGGTGGGCGGGGTGCTCGCCTACATGATCCAGGGCGTGAACGTCGTGATCCCTGCCCACTACCACGGCTCCACGGTCGGCGTCACGCTCGCCTTCATGGGGCTCGCCTACGTGCTGCTGCCGCAGCTCGGCTTCGGTACGCCCGAAGGCCGCATGGCGCGCTGGCAGGCGTATGTCTACGGCGGCGGACAGTTGATCCACATCCTCGGCCTGGCGTGGTCGGGCGGCTACGGCGTGCAGCGCAAGGTGGCCGGCGCCGACCAGGCGCTGACCACGCTGCCGCAGAAGATCGGCATGGGCATGATGGGCCTCGGCGGCCTGATCGCCGTGATCGGCGGCATCATGTTCGTCCTCGTCCTGCTCAAGGTGATGCTGCGGCGCCGGGTTTGATCCGGCGCTAACCCTTGGGCTGGAGCGCCATCGAGCGTGCCGATACCGTGAAGGCATCCGAGAAGCACATGCCTTCCTCGGCGCCCTGCGCCTTGAGGCTTGGGAATATCGCTTCCACCATCTTTACGGAGCCGCAGGCGTAGATCTCCT
>CAYTFA010000437.1:0-2411 GCA_964436755.1 uncultured Rhodocyclaceae bacterium
CGGCCAGAAGGGCATGGAAGGCATGTCCGGCATGGAAGGCAAGAAGGCCAAGAAGGCCAAGAAGGCCAAGAAGGAAGCCGCCAAGTAATTCTGGCTTCGTTCGAAAAAATGGCAGGGAAACCTGCCATTTTTTTTGCCCGTTTGGTCTTACCCGTCTGGCGCCGACGTCCGGTCTCGACCGGATTGTCCGCCGCGACGACTTTGCGCAGAATCGGCGAACATCGGCAAGGCAAGCCGGCCTGCGCCGGGTCGTAAAGGAAAGGATGCACCGTGTCGCACAGGATGATTGTGCTGTTTGCGGCGTTCGCACTCTCGCAAACAGCCGCTGCCCAGCAGGCACAACTGCCTATCGCGGAACTGTTTGCGGGCATGCACAGGATCGAGGCCGAGCTCGCGTCAACGCCTGAAGCGCGGCAGATTGGCCTCATGCGCCGGACATTGATGCCGCAGCAGCGCGGCATGCTGTTTATCTTCCCGGAAAGGGCGCAGCACTGCATGTGGATGCGCAATACCCTGCTGCCGCTTTCCGTGGCCTTCCTCGACGATGCGGGGCGCATCATCAACGTCGAGGACATGCAACCTCAGACCGAAGACAACCACTGCGCGGCGCGGCCGGCGCGCTTTGCTCTCGAGATGAATCTGGGGTGGTTCCGCAGCCGCAACCTGCAGCCAGGCTTTGCAATAGGCGGTATCGAGAACCTCGGTCCCGGTCGTTGAACCGTTGGCTGACCGGCGCGCGGCAACCGCCTCAGTAATGCGGAGGTTTTTCGTCGCGCGGATGGGTGGCCGGGTCTGCTGCCTGGAGCAGTCGATAGACTTCCCTCAATTGCCCCTGTAGCAGATCGATCTGCTGCTGCTGGCGGAACGCCGTGCGGTTCAGTTCCTCGATTTGATCCTCGCTCACGCCGAGCTTCAATTCGAGTTCTTCAACACGCGCTTCGAGGCCCGATCCGGACGGCGCCGGATCGGGGCGCAGCGAGCCTGTTTGGCCTGCGCCGCTCAGGCGAAATTCCTCGCGGCAAAATCCCAGTTGGCGAGCGAGTTGAGGAAGGTCTCGACGAACTTCGGCCGCGCATTGCGGTAGTCGATGTAATAGGCGTGCTCCCAGACGTCGATGGTCAGGAGAGCCTTGTTCTCGGTGTTCAGCGGGGTACCGGCGCCCGTGGTGTTCACGATGTCGACGGAACCGTCGCCCTTCTTCACCAGCCAGGTCCAGCCCGAGCCGAAGTTGCCGACGGCTGATGCCTGGAATGCCTTCTTGAACTCGTCGTAGCTGCCCCATTTCTTGTTGATGGCATCGGCCAGTGCACCGGCCGGAGCGCCGCCGCCATTGGGTTTCATGCTGTTCCAGAAGAACGTGTGGTTCCAGACCTGGGCGGAGTTGTTGAAGATTCCTCCGGCCGGGGCCTTCTTCACGATCGCTTCGAGATCGAGACTTTCGTACTCCGTCCCCTTGATCAGGTTGTTGAGGTTGGTTGCGTAGGCCTGGTGATGCTTACCGTAGTGGTACTCGAAGGTCTCCTTGGAGATGTGCGGGGCCAGCGCGTCCATCGCGTAGGGCAGCGGGGGTAGGGTATGTTCCATGAAGATTCTCCTGTTTGCGTGGGGTGGGGTCGTTAAAGGTTGACTATAATAGTCAACAATATTTCATCTGGCAACTGTCGGCGGCGCGGGCCGGATGTCGATGATGCGCGCGCCTGCTTCTCCGCGCGCCAGGCGGACGTCGATCGTCTGGCCTGGCGCTAGGGACGTGGCGTCGGAGACGAGCCGCCCGCTGCCGTCGCGGACGATGGCGAATCCGCGCGCCAGAATAGCCTCCGGGTTGAGGTGATCCAGTGCGGCAGCAATGTGCGCGAGCCTGGCCAGCGCCCGCTCACGTTGCGCGACCCACACGGCCTGCAGGCGATGGCCAAGCAGCCCTATCCTGGCCGCGGCGCGCTCGACGTCGGGCGCCTGGGCATCAAGGTGTGCCGCCAGCCCCAGCAGGCGTTCACGGCTTCCCGCGAGGCGATGGCGCAGCGCCGATTCGAGACGGACCTGGCCCATCGCCAGCCGGTCGCGGATGCGGGCAATGCGCGCCGCCGGGTGGACCAGCAACTGCGCGGCACGATCGACCGCCTGCTGGCGTCGCTCAAGCAACTGGTGCAACGAGCGAACCAGCGATCGCTGCCGCTCCGCGATCGCCGTGACCGCCTCATGCCAGCCCTGGCTGGCGAACTCCGCAGCGGCGGTCGGCGTGGGTGCGCGCAGGTCGGCGACGAAATCGGCAATGGTGGTGTCGGTTTCGTGTCCGACCCCGCAGATCACCGGCAGCTTGCATGCGACGATCGCGCGGGCCACGACTTCTTCGTTGAACGACCACAGATCCTCGATACTGCCGCCGCCGCGGACGACCAGCAAAACGTCGCACT
>CAYTFA010000438.1:0-2409 GCA_964436755.1 uncultured Rhodocyclaceae bacterium
ACGCACCGCGCGATGCCTACCAGATCACGTTCGCCGGGCTGCTTGCGGTGCAGGTAGTGAGCTGGCTCGGGTTCCTCGTTGGCACGCGCGGCAGCAAATAGGGTTAGGCGCCGGCGCGCAGGAGATTCCTGGCCACTGTGTAGCAATGCAGGCTGGTAGGTGCGAACTCGATTTCCAGTCCATCGTCGCTGCCCTTGCCCGACCGCGTTAGCGTCGTCACCAGAGGCGGGCGTTGCAGCGCGTGGCGGGTGGCAAACTCGCGCAGTCCCTTCAGCTCGTTCCAGTTGTCGTAGGCGGAGTCGGACCACTTCACCTCGACCGCGAACTTCGGCGCCTGCGTCCTCGCATCGATGGCGACCAGATCGACCTCCAGGTCCTTGTTGCGGCCGTGGCGCCAGCGCGCGTAATGCAGTGAGTCGATCATGGCGGCGCTATGTAGCCACTGCGACCATAGCGCCGTTTCGGCGAGCTGCCCCATGGCCTCGTCGTCGGCCCGCACGTTCCCGAACAGTGCGGCGCGGATCGAGGGATTGGTCAGATAGATCTTGAAAGTGGTTGCCCGCTGCAGGCGGCGTGCGTTGTCCTCGATGCGGTGCACCCGGCGGATGAGGAAGGCCGCCTCCAGATACTCGAGATAGGCGGCGATCTTGTTTTTCTCGATCCCCGAATGCTTGGACAGGTCGTCCGGTTTCAGTTCCTTGCCGGTGTTGTACGCCAGCACGTTGAAGAAGCGGTTGAGTTCCTGCGTGTCGCGGATGCCGAACAGGCTCGGCAGATC
The DNA here is from genome assembly GCA_964436755.1 of uncultured Rhodocyclaceae bacterium. GTDB lineage: Bacteria > Pseudomonadota > Gammaproteobacteria > Burkholderiales > Rhodocyclaceae > Sulfuritalea. The sequence goes on from CAYTFA010000438.1 coordinate 779, forward strand.
CTTGAGCAGCACCTTGTCCACGATGTCCTGCTTGAGGAAGCGGTCGGGGTTGGCGCGAATCGCTGGCTTCATCACCGCCTCAGGAAAGCCGCCGAAGTTCAGGTAATCGATGAAGGCGTTGTTGAGTTCGAGCACGTTGTGCGCCCGGTAGCTGGGCGGCCGGCCGCCGTCCCGCGCCTCCTCGGCGATCAGCTTGTCCTCGATGCCGGCGAAGGCTAGAAACTCGGCGAAGGTCAGCGGCGGCAGCAGGAAGTCCGTGAAGCGCCCGGCGCCGGATTCGCGGCTTTTCATTTTCAGTGTTGCCGCCGCCGAGCCGCTGACGACGAAGCGTATCGACGCGTAGCTGTCGACCAGCGATTTCAGGTGTACTTCCCAGTCGCGCAGGTACTGCACCTCGTCGAAGAAGACCCACAGGCGGCGCCCCTTCGTGTGGCGGTGCAAATCCATGTAGTCGCGCAGCAGCGTCTCCAGCGGCCGACCGGAATACAGCGGCGTTTCCAGCGAGAGGTAAAGGATGTCAGTGCCGGTCACGCCGTCTGCGAGCAGGGCCTCGATCGCCTGCTTGATCATCACCGTCTTGCCGACACGGCGCGGACCAATCAGCACGACCGCCCGCGCGACCTCCAGGTCGCGCACCAGTTTCATCAACGGCGGGAAGTAGTCACGCCTGGGCAGGCCGCGCCAATCCGGATCGATATTGCCGCCGGCCACCCACCACGGGTTGTCATCGGCCATGCGGCGCGTGACCTCGCGCAGCGGGATTTCGAGCGATTTGACCATTAGGCCTCCAAGACGAACGCTATTTTGTCAAAATAAGACAAAAACGCAATGTCTATTTTGACGCTTGGCCGGAAGTCACCGCAACTCTATGGAGTCAAAGGCTTTTTGTATCCGCTTTGGCGCGTTTCGGCTTGTCGGCCGGCAGGAGGCTCGTATAGGTCGAATACAGTTCGAACAGGTAGGCGACGCGGGCGGCGTCGTTGGCGAAACCCTTGCGCCCGTATGCCGCGTCCACGGCCGCATCGAGCTTCTGGTGCGCCTTTACCAGCGCTGGTGGCATGGCGATCGGGTCGTAGAGATCGGCCAGCGTGGCGTCGGGGAAGCGGGCGCGGGCGTCGAGCACATCCTGCGCCGCCGCTTCGATCGTCGCACGCTGCTTGTCGGTCGGGTTCTCGGGCCAGGGGAAGTTGTTGTAGACCAACGAACTCGAGTACTGATATCTACTTTCCAAGCGGCCGCAGGTGTAACGCATCCACGCCATGTGCATGACGGCACTGAGAACACCGAATTCATATAGGTCGGCGTTAGGAACAATTAAGGCGCTTCCGCTTGCGACTACTTCTGGAGTGACGAAGCCTACTGGCAAGTAGCTTCTGTTTTCCGACGACACCTTGGGTATCAAAAGGTAGCGAGTACTTGGCTGCCGGTCTTCGCCAAACAGCATCGGATAGCTGGCCTGCTTCCTGGTTGTTTCACGGCCACTGGATTGGCGATATTTCCGAACTCGCTCCACGCGGACGAGAACAGGGGCGAGACTACGCAATAACTGGGGATCTGCATCCTTTAGCCAAAGGCACCACCGGCGTCCGCCATTCAGAAACTCCTCGCCGCCGATGAACTGTCTAAGTAGC
>CAYTFA010000439.1:0-2405 GCA_964436755.1 uncultured Rhodocyclaceae bacterium
TGTGCGCCCTCCTTCCATGTGTGTTCCCAGTCCTTACGTCCGGAAAGTGGCGTAACGAATACAAAGGTTAGCCGATCACGAACATCTGGTGGCACATCGGCGGTACGATCGTTGTAGTCAGACGTGGCCTTGTCGCCAGCATGCAGGCCAGTGCCAATTTCCCACAGTGAGTCTCCCTCGGGAACAAATGGTTCAAATCCCAGGTCAGCTTCCAGTCTACCGTCAGGTCCATGCTGACCGATACTATCGCCCAATGGAAATCGTTTTTGTGAGTTAGGACATGACGCCGCAACGAGGCGCCAGACGAGTTCGACGATCAAAGCCTGGGCATCTCGGGCATTTGCCCATACCCATTGATCGAGTTGGTTTTCAGTCACAAGCATATGTGGCCCTTCCTGTGTACCCTGCCTCTACTTGCTATGGACCCTTCCACACATTCGAATCGTTGACGACTCTATAAGTACGTTACCTGCCTACAGGGCTCGCCTGTGGACTTCATCCACAATCTCTTGTTGCCTTGCTTTCCGTCTCCTCCACCCACCGCGCCCATCCTCCGCCCACAAAAACCGCCGCAGCCCATGCCGCTCCGCCAACTCTACGTCCGCGGCGCACTTCTCCACCACCCGCTGCGACCACAGCGCCAACGCCAGGCTGAGGTCGTCGTGATCGCCGCGCGCCAGCTCGGCCCAGAACGCGGCGAAGCGGTCGGGACGATCCTGCAGGGCCTCCTCCACGGCGGTGACCAGGTCCGGGCAGCCGGCCTCCACCTGCTCCTTGACGAAGCGAGCGCGGCCGGCCTTGGTCGGCCTGGCCGGCAGCTGTACACGCAGCGTGAGCGCCAGCAGGGGATCGTCCCAGCATTTCTCAGCCACGCGGGCGGGCCACAGCAGCCGCGCAGGCGCCAGATCATCCCACTTGCCAGCCGCCAACGCCGCATAGACCTCCACACAACGCAAGCCCCGACCTTCGCCCAGGGTCAAGGCCGCCAGACCCGACCGCAGCGACTCTCGCGCCGGCCGCTGCTGGCGCCGCACCTGCTCGGCGAACTCCGCGTCAGGCGGGTCGAGGTTCCGCCAGCGGCCGCCGTCCTCGACCCAGAAGAGATCCTCCACGTCGTGCGCGATGGCCAGGCTGCGATCCGTGACGCACTGGGGGACGACACGGCCGGGCCAGATGCTCAGCGCCAGGTGCGCCCAGTCGTACTCGCCGGCCTCCAGCTTCTCCCACGTCTCCTTGAGTGTCCGCTGCCAGAGGCGATGCTGGAACAGCCGCCATAGCGGCGCGGCGGTGATCTGCACGCCGTCATTGAGGTTCGGCTTCCAAAACGCCGCGACCCGCAGCAACTCGGCCCGAAAGTCTTTCAGCTCCGCCTCCAGGTCGGTCAGCTGTTCTAGCTCCCGTTCTTCCTCTCGCGACCGGCCGCTCTTGCGCCTGAGGACTGCCAACTGACCACTGACCACTGCCAACTTTGGATCCACGAAGTCATTGATGCAGGTGTAGAGCGTTTGGTCGGTCAGGCGGTGGTAATAGAGCCAGAGCGTGTAGGAGCCGGACGGCGTAGAGAGGGGCCAGTAGATAGGCGCCTGGCGCCGCGACTTGGAGTAGCGCCTGACATGTTCGGCGAAGAACAGACCGGGCTTGCGGAAGTACTCACGGAGAGAGCGCACGCCGACCAGTTGGCACACTTCCTGCTCGATCGCCTCGGCACGCTCCTTCCAGATGACCTGCAGCACCTCGCGAACGCGGCGTTCCACATCCTCGAGATGTCCCTCATCATCGACTAGAATCCCTGGCCAGGAAATGCGAAGCGGATAGTCCTGTGGCACATCGCTGTGCAACGCTGGGAGACCGTCGGCATTCTGCAGTGTGCTAGGTGAGCAGACCGGAAGCGGTGCGAAAGGGTCCAGAGCTTGCGGCGCGCGTATCTCGCCGGTGGCACAACGCAGGTCCCAACGCCCAAACACCAGACCCAGAAAATAGCCACATTGAGTATGCGGCGAGTAGTTAGTTGAGTCAAGCTCGTAGCTGCGGATGGCATCCGTCGCTATATCTGTCCAGTGGTCTTTTGTGATTGCGTCCAGTCGCGCAAGCACACCCTCCAGCCGACTTAGGACTACTTCGTTCTGGGCGCGCATAGCCGCACAGCCAGCAGCGATGCCATAGGGTCGGAAACTCGCCAGCCAGAAAAGTGGGCTCAGCTCGCTTTTCGTCTCGAGTATCCTGGTCAACTCGTAGCCCTTCCGTGCCAGGTCCGAGATTTCCTGCTCTTCTGCCGATGTCAAGGCCGGGACTGGAATCTGGTCGACATAACCACTGTACTTATGCTGACCGCAGTATGTGTTTAGTATATACGCTACGGAGCGGGTGTTAAGAAGTCCGAGCACAAGGAAAGGATCGACGTCACC
>CAYTFA010000440.1:0-2404 GCA_964436755.1 uncultured Rhodocyclaceae bacterium
GAATAGACGTTGCCGAAGGTCTGCAGGTTGAACAGGCTGGCGGCGTGGTCGGCGGAATCGAAGACGAAGGACGTGGTCTGGTGGATCGGCAGCGCGCGCGCGCCGGTAGCGGCGTCGGGCTGGGCGCCGGCATGCAGGCAGAGCGTTTCGATTCCGTACTGGCGGTCCGTCATCGCGAAGGTCGTGATCCGGGCAAATTGCATCGATAATATCGGCCCGGCCATCCCCCCTAAATCGCGATCAGCCCCGGCTTTGACCCATGTTTCTGCTGAAGAAGATCCTCGTCGCCCTGGTGCTGCCGCCGACCGGTCCGGTGCTGCTGGCGCTGTTCGGCATCTGGCTGTCGCGGTCGAAGCGGCCGTTCGCCCGCAATACCGGGCTGACGCTTGCGGTGGTCGCCCTGCTCGGCCTGCTGGTCCTTGCGCTGCCGGCGGTATCGCGTGCGCTGGTGGCACCGCTCGAGCCCTATCCGCCGCTGTCCGCCGCCCGGCTGCGCGCGGCGCAGGCCATCGTCGTCCTCGGCGGCGGCACCTACCACGCCGCGCCGGAGTACGGCGGGGACACCGCGGGCACAGCGACGATGGAGCGGTTGCGCTACGGCGCCCGCCTGGCGCGGGCCAGCGGATTGCCGTTGCTGGTCACCGGCGGCGCGCCCTTCGGCGGCCGTCCCGAGGGCGAGTTGATGCGCGAAGCGCTGGAGACCGACTTCCGCCTCAAGCCGCGCTGGGTCGAAATAGCATCGCGCGACACCGCCGAGAACGCGTCGCTCTCGGCGCCGTTGCTGCAGGCGGCGGGGATCAAGCGCATCGTCCTGGTGAGCCATGCGCGCCACCTGCCGCGGGCCGTGCCGCTGTTCGAGCAGCAGGGGTTCGACGTGGCACCGGCGCCGACCATCCTCCAGGCGCCGCCGGCCTCGTGGATCAACGAACTGCTGCCCGGCAGCCTCAACACGAGCCGCGAGGCGCTCAACGAGCACTTCGGCCGCTTCGTCTATTACCTCAGGGAAAAGTCATGAATTCCGAACTCGTCGTCGGCCTCGTGTCGATATCCGACCGCGCCTCCAGCGGCGTCTACGAAGACAAGGGGCTGCCGGCCCTGCGCGAATGGTTCGAACTGGCGCTGGCCTCGCCCTGGCGCATGGAATCGCGCCTGATTCCCGACGAGCAGCCTCTCATCGAACGCACGCTGGTCGAACTCTGCGACGAAGCCGGCTGCCACCTGGTACTGACCACCGGCGGCACCGGGCCGGCGCCGCGCGACGTGACGCCGGAGGCAACGCTGGCGGTGACGCACAAGCTGATGCCGGGCTTCGGCGAGCAGATGCGGCAGATTTCGCTCGCCTTCGTGCCCACCGCGATACTCTCGCGCCAGATCGGCGCCATCCGCCAGCACGCGCGCGGCAACAGCCTGATACTCAACCTGCCGGGCCAGCCCAAGGCGATTCGCGAAACACTCGAAGGCGCGCGGAATGCCGACGGCAGTACGCGCGTGGCGGGCATCTTCGCCGCGGTGCCCTACTGCCTGGACCTGATCGGCGGGCCCTACGTGGAAACGCGCGAGGAGGTCGTCAAGGCGTTCCGACCCAAGTCGGCGCAGCGCCCGGCCGGCTGAACTCAGCCGAGGGACTGGACGAAGAAGTTGGCGATGACGTAGCCGGCCCCGCTGGCGACGACGTCGCGCGGGTAGAGCCGTGCGGTCATGCCGTCGTAGGGAACCACCAGCACCACCCCGGCCTCGAGCTGGTTCGCCGCCAGCGCCGCGCGCACGTACTCGCCTGCGACGGGAACGTCGAGCAGGATGGCCGCGGTTTCGAGGCCACCGGCATCGGCAACCACCGCGCGCGGAGTCTTGGACACGGTCTCGATGCCGACCGCGCCCTGGGTCTGCCCGGTACGCACGAAGCGGCGCACGATGCCGACCAGCCAGTTGTCGCCGCCATGCGGCTGCATGCCGACCATGGCGCCGATGCGGATCCAGTCCACGCGCGACGAAACCTGCGCGCCAAGGCCGCCGAGGCTGACGTCGTCGATCGCCCAGGACTCCGCGCCTTCGGCGACGCCGGACTCCAGCGCCCGGTAGATGGCGTCGAGCCCGTTAACCACCTTGAGCGGCGAACTCATGCGATGCCGCGCCGTGCTGCGCATCGGCGGTTTGGGTGCCCAGCATACGGCCAGGTGCTGCAGCACCGGAATCACAGTCTCGAGGTCGTAGGTGCCGCCGAGGTTGATGCCGGGCGGCACGCGCTCCTCACGCCGGATCTGCTCGATCGTGGCATTGACCGCATCGACCGCCCGCGTGCCGTTGAAGAAGCGCAGCGTCGGCGTCACCTCCGGCAGTTGCGCAAGCCGGGTCGGCGGCAGCGGCTTGGCGGCATCGACCCAGTACACGTTGTCCGGGCGCACCT
>CAYTFA010000441.1:0-2398 GCA_964436755.1 uncultured Rhodocyclaceae bacterium
TCCATTGCTCGGCACTTCGATGCCAGTCTCTTCATAAATCCATTCTCCGACCTCCTTGAAGATGCTCTTCAGGAAATCCTCGTTCAAGTGTGAAGGATCGCGTAGCGTGAAGTCGAGATCTTCTGAAAAGCGATAGGTTTCAAAGAAGCACTTCTTCAAGCATGTGCCGCCTTTGAAGACCCAGCTTTCGGCGAGTTCCGCGCGGCTGTAGATGCCTGCAAGCATCCAGCCGAGCACGTAGTCCTTCTCGACCACATGAGGTGTGAGCGACGTTTGTTCGGCGATAGCCAGGATTTCGCGTTTCTCGATCACCTAACGCACCTCACGTGCCCAGAGATTGGGAACACGGAGCCGCCATTTGGTAACGATGCGCGGGCAGTCTTGGGCGGGATCGAGCTTGGCATGCCCACGGCTGAGATTGCTTTCGCAAAGTCGAACGAGCCTTGCGGTATCCGGCAGCCGCTCGGCGAGGAAGCCAAGCCGCTTGAAGACAGCGCCGTTGCCGAGCAGCGACGCATACTCGATGACCTTGCTATCATCGCGGTCGTTTCGGCGCAGATCGGCGGCGAGGCAATCGGCAATGTGTTGAATATCCCCACCCACCGCCGGATCGTCGAGCATGTCGACGATCGTGCGATGAACGTCCGAGACGGGCACGCGGGTTTGATGGCGCCATACTGTCTTGGTGCCAAACAATTTCCGCTTGTCGATATGCTTCAATGTAAACTGAATACCGTGACGCTCCTGGCGCTTCTCGCGCACCGCCTGCGTCGTCATTACGAGCACATCTTTGAAAATCTGCTCCGTGAGATCCCAGTGCTCTGCAGCCGTGCGGCCGCCGATATAGGCAGGCTCGAAGAGCGCAGGGACGAGTATCCATGCATCGTCAAGTACCCGTTCCGACCCGAGCGTATCGATCGAAGCAGCAACGTAAGCCCCTCGTCCGACGCGTCTCAGCCAACCCTGCTCGGTCCAGCGCGACAAGCGCTGGGCAGCTGCGGTTCGGTCCAATTCAAGTGTGCTGACAACATCATCGATGTGAATAACGTCGCCCGCCGCCGAGAGCACTCGGATGAGCTGGATACGCCCCTGAGGTAGGGATGAGGCCATTTTCGTCATATGCCACAATTGCCTTAAACTGCGAATTTAAGCAAGTAAGATATACTAGAGCCGTTGCGCTTGGCAAGGTTGGCGAAATTCCGTGAATTGGCGGAAAATGCGAATTTCAACAAATATGATAGTCGCCGAAAGCGCGGCTTGGTGCCATCCCGTCGGGGCGAAAAGTCGGCAAGCCGACATGACGAAAGGCCGTCAGGAATCAGATATTTGCGCTTGCAACCAGCCAAGGCTTCGCCCGCAACATATCTCCGACCTGTTCGAGCCCGGCGCGTAAGGGGTCGTCGAGCAGGTGCGCGTAGCGCTGCGTGGTCTGAACCTGCGTGTGGCCGAGGAGCTTGCCGATCATCGGCAGTGTCATTCCGCCCGAAACGAGCAGCGACGCGAACGTGTGGCGCAGATCGTGGATGCGGACGGCGGGCAGATCGGCCTTCGCCCGGACATCCTCCCAGAACCGCTTGATGTCCTGAAGCGGCTTGCCTTCGGCATCGCCCGGAAACACCCATTCGCAATCTTCGGGCACCCGCAGCCGGATCGTGCGCAGCAACGCGGCGGCGGAAGCGCTGATCGGCGCGCGATGCAGGCGGCGCTGCTTCGTGGTGGCGGCGGGTTTGATCCAGACGGCGGCGTCGAGATCGAATTGATCCAGCGCGCGTTCAGAACTTCGCCGCGCCGCGCGCCGGTGAGCAGGATCAGCCGCACGGCATCGGCGGCGCGCCGGTTCGGATGGGCATCGAGCGCGGCGGACAGCCGACCGATTTCATCGGATGAGAGATAACGGTCCCTCGGCGCTTCGGCGTTGCGGGCAAACCCGGCGGCAGGGTTGTCGGTTCGGATGCGCCAGCGGATCGCGAGGTTGAACATCTTGCGCAGGATTTCGCCCAGCCGGTTCGCCCGCACCGGCGTCGGCTTACGGCCTCGTTTTCCCAGTGTGCCACCGGCGATCTGGCGCAGAAGCCGATCGACATCATCAGGCTGGATCTCCGCCGCCTTGCGCGGGCCCCAAGCCGGTTCGACCAGCTTGCGCAGCATCGACGCCTGATCGTCGCGGTTGCGCTTCGCAAGCTTGGCGGCGTGTTCTTCAAGATAGCGGTCGATCAGTTGCCGGACGTTCGGCGACTCCCGGGCCTCGTCCCGCTCGGCCATCGGATCGCGGCCTTGATCGATCTCGCGCTTGAGGCGCTTGGCCTCTTCCCTGGCGGCGGTGACCGACCAATCCGGCCATGCGCCGATGGTGAGGCGCCGCTCCCGCGCCTCGATTCGATAGGTCAGGATAAAGGCG
>CAYTFA010000442.1:0-2387 GCA_964436755.1 uncultured Rhodocyclaceae bacterium
TCGAAGGCGCGATCCCGACCAAGCAGAACGGCATCTTCTGCAAGGTCGGCGGCCATACCGCAATCGAGCTGACCAAGGAGTGCGCGGCCGACGCCGCCGCCGTGATCGCCATCGGTTCCTGCGCTTCCTGGGGCGGGATGCCTTCGACCATCCCGTCGATTTCGGGCGCCGATTCGAGCCCCACGGGGTCGGCCGGTGTCGCCGAGATCCTGGGCAAGCCGGTGATGACCATCCCGGGCTGCCCGCCCAATCCATACAACTTCCTCGCTGCCGTCGTCCATTTCCTGACGTTCGGCAAGCTGCCGGAACTCGACAAGCTGGGGCGTCCCAAGTTCGCCTACTCACGCCTGATCCACGAGAACTGCGAACGCCGTGCCCACTTCGATGCCGGTCGCTTTGCCATGGAGTTCGGCGACTCCGGCCATCGCCAGGGCTACTGTCTGTACAAGCTGGGCTGCAAGGGCCCGGAAACCTACGCCAACTGCTCCACCATCGGCTTCGGCGAAGCGGGCGAGAACAACTGGCCGGTCGGCTGTGGGCATCCCTGCATCGGCTGCACCGAGAAGGGTGTGGGCTTCACCAAGCCCATCCACCAGGTGGCCAAGATGCTCAACGTCGCGCCGCCGCTGCAGTATCCGCGCATCGTCGAGGAGCAGGGCAAGGCCGCGAGCTTCGCCTCGGCCGCCGGTGTCGCCGCGATTGCCGGTGCAGCCGCAGGGGCGGCAATCATGCTGACGCGCAACCTGGGGCTGTCGCATGCCGCCGAGGAGGCGGAGCGCGCCAAGGCGGCTACGCCTTCTGCCAAGGCCGGAGAGTAGCCATGGCCTCCCGGCGCGACTTTCTCAGGGGCGTGATCGCCGGCGGCGCCGCGGTTTCCACGGGAGCCGCGACGCTTTCCGCGCAGGCGCGCGAGACGCGCGCACGTCCGCCCGAGGCCATGGGGCTGCTGTACGACGCGACGCTGTGCGTGGGGTGCAAGGCGTGCGTTGCGGCCTGCAAGGAGTCCAACAACAATCCACCCGAGTTCTCCACGGTAGACCACCTGTGGGATACGCCGCTCGACACCTCGGGCTACACCTTCAACATCATCAAGATGTACCGCAACGGGACCATGGACGCGAAGGACCAGGAGGTCAACGGCTTCGCCTTCATGAAGACCTCCTGCATGCATTGCGGCGACCCGTCCTGCGTTTCGGCGTGCCCGGTGTCGGCGATGACCAAGGATCCGGAAACCGGCATCGTCGGCTACAACCCGGACAAGTGCATCGGCTGCCGTTACTGCGTGGCCGCCTGTCCGTTCGGCATCCCGAAATACCAATACGACTCGCCGACCGGCCGCATCGGCAAGTGCGAATTGTGCCGCCACCGGCACAAGGATGGACGCTACTCGGCCTGTGCCGAGGTCTGTCCCACGGGTGCGACACTGTTCGGGCGCACCGAGGACCTGCTGGCCGAAGCCAAGCGTCGCCTGGCCCACAAGCCGGGCCAGATGATGAAGATTCCGCGCGGGCGCCTGCGCCACGGGCAGGAGAAGCTGCTCGCCGGCAAGGACGACGGCAGGGGCGCGAAGATGCGCATGGGCTGGCGTGACGAGCCGGACCAGACCTACGAGGCTCCCGCCGGACGCTATCTGCAGCACGTATATGGCGAGAAGGAGTACGGCGGCACCCAGGTGCTCAAGCTTTCCGCGGTCAACTTCCAGAAGGTGGGCATGCCGGACCTGCCGCCCGATGCCGCGGCGGCACTGTCGGAGACCATCCAGCACACGCTCTACGGCAACCTCGTCATGCCCTTCGCCGTGCTCGGCGCAATGACCTGGGTCGCAAAACGCAACGTCAAGCCCGACGACGAAACCGGCGGGAAGGAGGAGTGACCATGGCCAATCACAATCACGCCGCGCCGGTCCCGGTCGGCGGCAATCTGGTCAACGCGGTGACGCTGTCGTGCTTCGTGCTGATCGCAATCATGCTGGCGATCCTCGTCGTTCGCTTCCTGTTCGGCCTTGGTTCGGTCACCGCCATCAACGACGGCTACCCCTGGGGCATCTGGGTCGTGGTCGACGTCGTGATCGGCTCGGCCTTTGCCTGCGGCGGCTTTTCGGTGGCGATGCTGGTCTACATCTTCAATCGCGGCGAATACCACCCGCTGGTCCGTCCCGCGCTGCTGGCCAGCCTGTTCGGTTATACCCTGGCTGCCGCGGGTGTCGTCTTCGACCTGGGCCGCTGGTGGAACGTGTGGAACATGTTCTGGCCATGGTCGTTCAATCCGAACTCGGTGATGTTCGAAGTGGCGGTGTGCATCACGCTCTACGTCATTGTCATGTGGATCTACACTTTTCCCTACACGACGCTCTTCCGATCATCGGAAGAGCGTCGTGTAGGGAAAGA
>CAYTFA010000443.1:0-2387 GCA_964436755.1 uncultured Rhodocyclaceae bacterium
CAGCGGCAGAGGCGCTGACACGGGTGCCCTGGCCGCACGCATCGCGGCCGATCCGGCGGACCTCGACGGTCGCCTGCAAATGGCGCGCGCCCTGGCGCTGGGCCACGACTACCGCCCGGCGCTGGAACAGCTGCTGGAAATCGTGCGCCGCGACCGGCGCTGGAACGACGAGGCCGGGCGCCGGACGATGCTGGAGCTCTTCCAGTTGCTCGGCGCCGATGCGCGCCACGACGATCTGCTGCGCGAATTCCGCGTTCGGCTCGCACGCACCCTCAATTGATTCGACGCTAGCGCGGTGCCGGATCGGTGCCGATGCGGAAGGCGTTGCGCCCCGACTGCTTGACGGCGTAGAGCGCCTCGTCGGCGCGCTGGGTGAGGATATCGACGTTTTCGCCGTGCTCGGGATAGATGGCGATGCCCATGCTGCAGGAAATCTGCGCGTCGCCGGCGCGCAGGCGGAAGGGACGTGCCAGTTCGGTCACCATCCGCGCCGCGATGTCCTCGACCTCCTTGCGCGAGCCGATCTCGGTCAGGATCGCGGCGAATTCGTCGCCGCCCAAACGCGCCACGGTATCCACCGCGCGCACGCACAGCCTCAGCCGGCGGGCCGTCTCCACCAGCAGGTCGTCGCCGGCCGCGTGGCCGTACTGGTCATTGACCGGTTTGAAGCGGTCGAGGTCGAGGTAGCACAGGGCAAACTGGCGGTCGTGGCGCTGCGCCTGCGAGAAGGCAACGCCGAGGCGGTCGGCGAACAGCGCCCGGTTGGGCAGGTCGGTCAGCGGATCGTGGTAGGCGCGATGGCGCAGGCGCTCCTCTTCCTCCTTGCTGCGCGTGATGTCGGTCATGGTGGTCACCAGCCGCACCGGCTGGCCGCCGCCGGAGGCACGGCTGATGGACACGGCCGAGGCAAACAGCTCACCGCTCTTGCGCCGGCTCCAAACCTCGCCGCGCCAGCGCCCTTCGCGCGCCAGCGCTTCGCGCATCGCGGCGAAGAACTCGGGGGGATGGCGGCCGGAGTCGAGCATCGAGGTCCTGCGCCCGAGCAGTTCCTCCGCTGCATAGCCGGTGATCTCGACGAAACCCGGATTGACCTGAAGGATTGCACCGCGCTCGTCGGTGACGACGATTCCTTCGGCCGCATTCTGGAACACGGCCGCCGCCAGTTCGCGGTCGGCCAGTTGCTGCTCGAGTTGTTCGTTGGCCGTCGTCAGGGCATGGGTACGCTCGCCGATGACGCGGTCCTGCTCCCGCGTCAGCCGCTCGAGCTCCTGAACATGGCGCCGGGTGCTCGCCGCGAGCAGGTGCAGCAGTGCCGCGATGACGGCGAACATCAGCAGATGCACCGATGCCGAACGCACGCGGTCGGCATCGCGGATCGTCAGCAGTTCGGCCGCCGGCATGGTCACCGAGATGCCGCCGCGGATCTGCCCTATTTCGTAGCCCTGGCTGCGATGGCAGGGCATGCAGGGTTCGGTCACCCGCAACGGTGCCATGTAGCGATGCACCGGCGCCGCGCCCGGAATCAGCTCGATCACTTCCGCCGTTCCCGCTTCGAAGCGATGCAGCGCCGCCGCCTCCCAGTCGTCGGGGCCGTTGGCCGGGCGGATCGGTCGCAGGCTCGTGATATGCAGGCGGAAACCCTCGGCCTGCTGGGCGATCTCGGCAATCTGCCGGGTCATGAAGGCGGGATTGACCATGGTCAGCTGCTGCCCGTCGCGCGTGATCAGGTCGCGGCGCGGATGGTCGAGGTAGGGATTCGGCTGCGTCTCGGGCGTTACCGGCACATAGACGCCGCCGTGGCGCGCATTCCAGTTCCGGGTGAGTTCGACCAGTCGGAACAGCGCGGCGCCGCGCTCACGCGCGACGGACTCGACGTTGCGCTCGGTCTGGCGCCAGTCGAGCAGGAACGAGGTGAGCACCCCTGCGGCGACGATGAGGAACATCACCGAGGGCCGCGCCCAAAGGCGCGAGACGCCACCCCACATGGCCGAACGGATCGACGGCGTGCGCATGGCCCATTATGCGCTTTCGCCGGCGGCCGGCGAAACCGCCGGATGGGCCGGTTTCAGCCGTTTATTCTCGCCACCAGGGCCTTGGCGTAGGCGGCCGTGCCGGCGCTGCCGCCGAGGTCGCCGGTGCGCACCTTGTCCTTGTTGAGCACGTCGTCGATGGCCGTACGCAGGCGGTCGCCGAGGTCCTTGCGCTTGACGTGGTCGAGCATCATCGCCGCTGCCAGCAGCAGAGCCGTCGGGTTGGCGATGCCCTTGCCGGCGATGTCGGGCGCCGAGCCGTGCACGGCCTCGAAGATCGCCGCGTTTTCGCCGATGTTGGCGCCGGGGGCCATGCCGAGGCCGCCGACCAGGCCGGCAATCTCGTCGGAAAGGATG
>CAYTFA010000444.1:0-2383 GCA_964436755.1 uncultured Rhodocyclaceae bacterium
CGGGGCAGAAGAAGATCGCCCCGCCCCACCTCGCCGATGACGGCGACCAATGGGAGGAGTTCTAGCCTGCGCGGGGGCAGCGCTGACCGTCCGTCGGCTGCCCCGGCTTGCCACGACAACCCGGGATTGATGGAGATGGCGCCGCGGTGAAGCGGCGCCACACAAGAATTGGAACGCGAACGCGAATTTCATTTCACACCCGCCGATTTCGAGCGGGTGCGGAAGCTGATCTACAAGCACGCAGGCATCTCGCTGGCACCGATCAAGCAGGACATGGTGTACAGCCGGCTGGCGCGGCGCCTGCGCGCGCTCGGCCTTAACACCTTCGAGGACTACCTCAGCCATCTGGAGTCCGGCGACTCGGCCGAATGGGAAACCTTCGTCAATTCGCTGACCACCAACCTCACGTCGTTCTTTCGCGAAGCGCACCATTTCGAGATCCTCACACGCTACCTGCGCTCGCTGACGCACCGGCCGGTACGCATCTGGTGCTCGGCAGCATCGACCGGCGAGGAGCCGTACACCCTCGCGATCACCGCCTGTGAAGCCTACGACACGCTCGAACCGCCGGTTGCGATCGTCGCCAGCGACATCGACACCAACGTCCTGGCCACCGCCGAGCGCGGGGTCTATCCGATCGAGCGCGTGGAAAAGCTTTCCACGGAGCGCCTGCGGCGCTTCTTCCTCAAGGGCACGGGCAAGCAGGCCGGGTATGTTCGCGTGCGACCTGAACTGCAGAAGCTCATCAGTTTCACGCGAATCAACCTGCTGGATGCCACGCTGCCGCTGCAAGGCCAGTTCGATGTGATGTTCTGCCGCAACGTAATGATCTACTTCGACAAGCCGACACAGTATTCCATCCTGAAGAAGTTCGCGCCGCTGCTGCGCGAGGACGGCCTGCTGTTCGCCGGCCATTCCGAAAGCTTCCTGCATGCGGCCGACACCTTCCGCTCGCTCGGCCGCACGGTATATGAGCGCGCCGACCGGCACGCCGCGACGCCGGCCGTGAAACTATGAACATGGACGCCGGCTTCGTCGAGCACCTTGCCAGCAACCGCTACTTCGACCCGAACTTCGGGTACGAAGCGGTCAAGGTGCTGCCTGGGGAGTACTTTGTCACCACCACCGACATGGTGCTGGTCACCGTCCTCGGCTCCTGCGTCTCGGCATGCATCCGCGACCGCGACAAGGGCATCGGCGGCATGAACCATTTCATGCTCGCCGACAGCGCCGAGCCCTCGCCGTTTTCCGCGTCGGCCCGCTACGGCACGTACGCCATGGAAATCCTGATCAACCACTTGCTCAAGCTTGGTGCGCGGCGCAGCAGCCTGGAGGCCAAGGTATTCGGCGGCGGGCGCGTCATGGCGAGCCTGTCCAGCTCCAACGTCGGCGAGCGCAACTCCAAGTTCGTAATCGACTTCCTGCGTACCGAAGCAATCACCGTACAGGCGCAGGATCTGCTCGACGTGTTCCCGCGCAAGGTCTATTTCTTCCCCAACAGCGGTCGCGTCCTCGTCAAGAAATTGACGCGGATGCACAACGACACCCTGCTGCGGCGCGAGTCCGAATACGCGGCACGCCTCACCGAGGCGCCGGTGGCAGGCGACGTGGAGCTGTTCTAGGATTGTCCATGGCCATCAAGGTACTCATCGTCGACGACTCCGCGCTGATGCGCGCGCTGTTGACCGAGATCATCAATGGCGCGCCGGACCTCGAGGTGGTCGGCTCGGCGCCGGATCCCATCGCCGCACGCGAGATGATCAAGGCGCTGAACCCCGACGTTCTGACGCTCGACGTCGAGATGCCGCGCATGGACGGGCTCGACTTCCTCGACCGCCTGATGCGCCTGCGGCCGATGCCGGTGATCATGATTTCGTCGTTTACGGCAGCCGGCTCGGAAGTGACGCTGAAGGCACTGGAACTGGGCGCGGTCGATTACCTGGCGAAGCCGCGTGCCGAGAACATCTCGATGCTGCAGGACTATGCGGAGGACATCCGCGACAAGATCCGGGCAGCGAGCGGAGCCCGCGTGAAGTCGGCGCCGCGGGCCGCGCCGGCGCCGGCGCAAGCGCCCGTCCAGGCGCGTGGCACGTTTTCGCAGCGGTTGCTGGCGGACAAGATCGTCGCCATCGGTGCGTCGACCGGCGGCACGGAGGCGATCAAGGACGTACTCTGTGCCCTGCCGGAGGAAATGCCGCCCATCCTGATGGTGCAGCACATGCCGGAGACCTTCACGGCTTCTTTTGCGAAGCGGCTCGACACCGTCTCCCGGCTGAAGGTGATCGAGGTGCAGGGCGGAGAGCGCCTGCAGCCGGGCACCGCCTATCTTGCACCGGGACATTCCCACATGTTGATCAGGCGCGGGAGTGCCGGATACATGGTG
>CAYTFA010000445.1:0-2367 GCA_964436755.1 uncultured Rhodocyclaceae bacterium
CTTCCTCGATGCGCAGGAATACCGTCATGCGCCCTTCGAGGATGTGGATGCGGTCCTCGACCTCGGCCAGCCGATGCCGGCTGCGGCGTTCCACCGTGGCGAAGCGGAAGGCGATCCAGTCGTGCAGCGCTTCGAGCAGCGGCTTCTGCCGCGGCCGGCCATCGCGGCCGACCATGGTCAGGTTGATCGGCACGCTGGCTTCGAGGCTGGTGTGGGCGAGCATCACCGCCATGAATTCGTCCTGCGGCACGCGCGAGGTCTTTGGCTCGAGCACGATGCGCACCGGCTGCTTCTCGCTCGACTCGTCGCGCACACCGTCGAGTACGCCGAGCACCAGCGCCTTGAGATTCTTCTGCTCCTGGCTTACGTCCTTCTTGCCGGCACGCGGCTGCGGGTTGGTCAGCGCCTCGATTTCGGAGAGGACCTGCGCCGTGGAAACGCCGTGCGGCAGCTCGTCGACGATCACGCGCCACTGGCCGCGCGCGAGGTCCTCGATGTGCCAGCGGGCCCGCATGCGCAGGCTGCCGCGGCCGCTGGCGTAGGCATCGCGGATGTCCGACGGCGGCGAGATCAGTTGGCCACCGCCGGGGAAGTCGGGGCCGGGCATCACGGCCAGCACTTCCTCGAGCGCGGCTTCCGGCTTGCGGATCAGCAGGCGTGCGGCGTCCGCCACCTCGCGCAGGTTGTGCGGGGGAATCTCGGTGGCCATGCCGACGGCGATGCCGGACGCGCCGTTGAGCAGCACCACCGGCAGGCGCGCGGGCAGGAGCAGGGGCTCGGTCATGGAGCCGTCGTAGTTGGCGGCGAAATCCACCGTGCCACGGTCGATCTCGCCCAGCAGCAGTTCGGCGAACGGCGTCAGGCGGCATTCGGTGTAGCGCATTGCCGCCGCCCCGTCGCCGTCGCGCGAGCCGAAATTGCCCTGGCCGTCGACCAGCGGGTAGCGCAGGCTGAAATCCTGGGCCACGCGCACCATGGCGTCGTAGACGCTGGTATCGCCATGGGGGTGGTACTTGCCGATGACGTCGCCGACCACGCGTGCACTCTTGACGTGCTTGGCGCTGGCGGCGAGGCGCATTTCGTTCATCGCATGCAGGATGCGCCGCTGCACGGGTTTCAGGCCGTCCTCGACCTGCGGTAGCGCGCGCGCGCGCACCACGCTCATGGCGTAGGCGAGGTAGGCGCGCTCGGCATACGCGGCGAGCGGTAGCGAACTGCCGTCGCCCAGGGCGACGTCGATGCCCATCCCCGGCGGCGCGGCGGGCGGTGCGGCGGCGGGTTCGTCGAACAGGTCGGGGGTGTCGTGGCTGGTGCTCATGTCACAGGTCCGCCTCCACGCGGTGTCCGTTTTCTTCCATCCATGCGCGCCGCGCGGCCGCCTCGCCCTTGCCCATCAGCAGGCCGAACAGGCGTCGGGTGGCGGCGTCCTCGTCGGCATCGGCGACGGGCAGCACGCGGCGCGTCGCCGGGTCCATCGCGGTTTCGCGCAACTGGTCCGGGTTCATTTCGCCCAGGCCCTTGAAGCGGCCCACTTCCACCGAGTCCTCGCGGATACCTTCCTTGACCAGGCGATCCTTGATCGCCAGCAGCTCGCCTTCGTCCAGCGCGTAGAGCCGGCGTGCGGGGCGCTTCTTGCCGGACGCCGGGACATCGATGCGATACAAGGGCGGCTGTGCGACATGGATGTGGCCGCGCCGGATCAGCGCCGGGAAGTGGCGGTAGAACAGCGTCAGCAGCAGGGTCTGGATGTGGGCGCCATCGACGTCGGCATCCGACATGATGACGACCTTGCCGTAACGCAGTCCCGAGAGGTCCGGCTCGGCACCGGCACCGTGCGGATCGACGCCGAGGGCGACGGCGATGTCGTGGATTTCGGCGTTGGCGAAAAGCCGGTCGGCCTCGACCTCCCACGAGTTGAGCACCTTGCCGCGCAGGGGCAGGATGGCCTGGGTTTCCTTGTCGCGCGCCATCTTCGCCGATCCTCCGGCGGAGTCGCCTTCGACGAGGAACAGCTCGTTTTCGCGGATGTCGGTCGACTCGCAGTCCGACAGCTTGCCGGGCAGCACGGCTACGCCGGACTGCTTGCGCTTCTCGATCTTCTGCGCGTTTTTCTGCCGGGCCAGCGCCTGCCGGATCGACAGTTCGGCGATGGCCTTGCCTGCTTCGACATGCTGGTTGAGCCAGATCTCGAACGGATCGCGCACCATGCTGGAGACCAGTTTGACGGCCTCGCGCGAGTTGAGCTTCTCCTTCACCTGGCCCTGGAACTGCGGATCGAGGATGCGTGCCGAGAGCACGAAGGCCATGCGCGAGCAGACGTCGTCCTGCTGCAGCTTGACGCCGCGCGGCAGCAGCGCGCGGTGGTCG
>CAYTFA010000446.1:0-2365 GCA_964436755.1 uncultured Rhodocyclaceae bacterium
CGCCGCAGGGAGATTCGCTGGTTTACGAGGTTGCCGTTGCGTACTCTTTTTACCAAGCCTGTACAGAAGGGCAGTTAATTGCAGTAAGGGTCCACTCCGGCTTTCTAGGCAGAGGTTGGGTTAGCAGCGATGGCAACTCCTAAGAGATCTAACATCCCAATCCACTGGACCTTCGGCAAACTGCGCTTGACTGCCTCCGGTGATTTTCAACGTAAAGTTCCCGCTTGCACTCGCAAAGGAGAAGCCGATGAGTAGTGCCGCGCGCAGCCTCTTCGTCTTCGGCATCTACCTCCTTATCCTGGGTGTCGGCCTGCTGCTGGCGCCGAACCTGGTCCTCGCGCCCTTTGGCGTGCCGCCGACGAGCGAGGTGTGGATACGCGTGGTGGGCATGCTGGTCTTGTTCCTCGGTATCTACTATTCGGCCGCGGCACGCGGGGACTGGCGGGCATTCATCGCATTGACGGTGCCGGCGCGCATGTCGGTCATTGTCTTCTTCGGTGCCTTCGTGTTCTGGCTGGGGGCGCCGCCGGCGCTTCTGCTGTTTGCCGTCGTCGATTTCGTCTTTGCGCTGTGGACGTGGCGGGCACTGCGCGCCGAAGCCGCGTAATGCGCGTGAAGCGGCCGCCCAGGCTCCATCGGCGCGACGAAGTACAGCGCATTCGCGGCGAGCTACAGCGCGAAGGGTTTCCCCGGCTGCAGATGGTGTTCCTGGTCACGATCACCGGGGCCTCCGGGTTCGTCGCCTCGTATCTCCTTCTGCATGCGGGGTTCGTTGCAATGGGCCCGCGTTATCTGTTTGCCTTTGCCTTGGCCTATGGGGTGTTCCTGCTGCTGCTCTGGCTGTGGCTGAGGACGCGCGCGGAGGACTACGCCGACGGGCCGGACCTCTCGGGCTCGCAGCCTTCCGGGTCGGGGGGATCCGGTACGTGCCACGACGGGCACCCGGAACCCTTCAGCGGAGGCGGCGGCGAGTTTGGCGGCGGCGGCGCCAGCAGTTCGTTCGATGCCCCGTCCGACTATTTTCCGGTCGGCGGCGATTCGGGCGGCCCGGTGGGCGATGTACTCGGCGCGGCCGCGGAGGCCGAGGAACTGGCCATCCCGCTGGTCGTGCTGATCCTGGTCATCGTGATGGTCGCTTCGTCGGCCTTCGTGGTGTATTCGGCGCCGACACTGTTTGCCGAACTTCTGGTGGATGGCGTGCTCTCGGCCAGCCTGTATCGTCGGCTGCGCGGACTCGAGACGCGCCACTGGCTGGAAACCGCCATCCGCCGCACGGTGGTGCCCTTTCTCCTGACGGGGATCGTGGTTTCCGTGAGCGGCTGGGCCATGTCGGCCTATGCGCCGGGCGCGCATTCGATCGGCGAGGTCGTCGCTCAATCCAGGCTTCGCGGCTGAGCGGCACGGCCGTATCATTCGCCCATGTCCTGGGCGCGAATTCGATGAAGACCAATCCCGGCGCCGTGCTGGCGCAGCCGTTCGCGCTGGCGAACGGCACGACGATCCGCAACCGGCTGGTCAAGTCGGCGATGTCGGAGACGCTGGGCGACGCCGCGGGGGCGCCGCGCCCCGGCCTGGCGCGGCTGTATGGCACCTGGGCGGACGGCGGCATCGGGCTGGCGATCACGGGCAACGTGATGGTCGATGCGCGCGCGCTGGGCGAGCATGGCAACGTGGTGGTCGAGGACGAGCGCAACCTGGAGGCGCTCTCTGCCTGGGCGGCGGCGGCCACGCGCGGCGGGGCGCAGTGCTGGATGCAGCTCAACCATCCGGGCAAGCAGGCGCCGCGGGGGCTCAACGCGGAAACCGTGTCCCCCTCGGCCGTGCCCTTCCGGCCCGACATGGCGCGCTTCTTCGCCACCCCGCGCGAGCTGGGCACGGCGGAGATCGCCTCGCTGATCCGGCGCTTCGCCACGGCCGCGGGCGTGGCCAAGCGCGCCGGCTTCAGCGGGGTGCAGATCCATGGCGCGCACGGCTACCTGGTCAGCCAGTTCCTTTCGCCGCACCACAACCGCCGCAGCGACGACTGGGGCGGTACGCCCGCCAGGCGGCGCCGCTTCGTGCTCGAGGTGCTGGCGGCGATGCGCGCGGCGGTGGGCGCCGGCTACCCGATCGGCATCAAGCTCAACTCGGCGGATTTCCAGCGCGGCGGCTTCGACGAGGCCGAGGCGCTGGAGGCCGTGCAGGCGCTGGGCGAGGCCGGCATCGACCTCATCGAGATCTCCGGCGGCACCTACGAGGCGCCGGCGATGACGGGCATCAAGGCACAGAGCACGCGCGAGCGCGAGGCCTACTTCCTCGACTTCGCCGAGAAGGCGCGCCGCGCGGTGCGCACGCCGCTGGTGGTCACCGGCGGCTTCCGCACGGC
>CAYTFA010000447.1:0-2362 GCA_964436755.1 uncultured Rhodocyclaceae bacterium
TGTTCAGGATGCCGCCGGCGAAGGACACCAGGGAGATGAACAGGATGTAGGGGAAGACGATGCGGGTGAGGTCCACCGTCAGCTGGAACTTGTCCGGCGAGGCGGTGAAGCCCGGCGCCGAGACCAGCACGATGAGGGGCGCGCCGATGACGCCCAGGGCCGCCACCACGGCCAGGGCCACGAACAGCACGGTGGCGACCCGGCTGATCAGCAGACGGGTGGCTTCCTCGCCGCGCTTGTTCTTGTATTCCGCCAGGATGGGCACGAAGGCCTGGGAAAACGCCCCTTCCGCGAACAGCCGGCGCAGCAGGTTGGGCAGGCGGAAGGCGACGAAGAAAGCATCCGTTGCCACCCCGGCGCCGAAGGCACGGGCGATGACGAAATCGCGCACGAAGCCGAGGATTCGGGACAGCAGGGTCATGCCGCTGACCGTGGCCAGGGCGCGGAGCAGATTCATGGGGCTATGGTAGCCGGGAAGGCGGGCGTAATCGGAGCTTGCAATGAGCGGAGGAGCCCCCTATAATCTCGCCCTTTCGAGTTTTCCCACCGGATCCACTCCATGGCCAATACCGCCCAAGCCCGCAAGCGCGCCCGTCAGGCGACCCAGCAGCGTGCCCACAACATGAGCCTGCGCTCCGAACTGCGCACCGCGATCAAGAAGGTCCGCAAGGCCATCGAAGCCGGCGACAAGACCGCCGCCCAGGCTGTTTTCAAGGATTCGCAAAGCGTGATCGACTCGATCGCCGACAAGCGGATCGTGCATAAGAACCTCGCTGCGCGCCAGAAGAGCCGTCTGTCGGCCGCCATCAAGGCGCTCTGAAACACCCCGCGGGCCGCGCCGGCCCGCCCCTGAAGAAGCCGCCTCCCAGCCGGGGCGGCTTTTTTTCGCCTGTCAATCCGGGCTTCCTGGCCCGATTTCGCGGCCAAACCCAGCCGGGGCGGGGGTGTCGCCGGAACCGTGCATAAAGCCCGGAAAAAACCCCATCAAAATTAAAGAAATAGATTGTTTTTGCCGAAACCACTACATATAATCGATCGACCCGGTTGATGTGAAAGGGGTTTCATGCAAGCCCACCAATTCACGAAATATGCATTCAGGATTCGCACGCGCCAGGGCGTCGTCGTGGATAACCTGATGATTCACGGCCGCGACGAACACGAAGCCCAGCGCAAGCTGCGGCAGGTCTATCACGACTGCCACATCATCGAATGCATCTGCCACCGTGGCGGGGTCCGGGTACCCGTAAGCAGTTTCGAGGAAGTCGCCAACCTCATCGTCCGCTAGCGGACGTCTACAGGAAGCGCGCTGCGCGCAATTCCTCCATCAAGCTCCTGTAATCCTGCGCACCGCGACTGCTGCGGTCGTGGCTGAGTACATCGCGCCCCAGCGAGGGGGCCTCGGCGATTGCCACGTTTTCCGAGATGACCGTTTCGCACAGTTCGGCGCCGAACTGCGTGCGCAGGCGCTGCTGGATCTCGAAGCTCATCTTGCGCCGGCGGTCGAAGCGCGTCAGCAGGTAACGGCGCTCGATGCGGCGCTTGAGCACGGGTTCGAGCGCCTTCAGCGTGTGCTCGATCTGCAGCGCCCCGCGCAGGCTGAGGAAGTCGGACGACACGGGTACCAGCATGCGGTCGGCGGCGAAGATGGCGTTGAGCGAGAGCACGCCGAGGAAGGGGCAGCAGTCGATCATGACCGTCTGCTCGCCGCCGTCGAGTTCCAGCGCCTGCAGCCCGGCGTTGAGCCGGTTGAGTATTGCCGGTCCCTTGCCGAACACCGAGTCGACCTTGATCAGTTCGCTGTGGGCGGGGATCAGGCGGCCGATGCCGTCCCAGGGTATGGCCAGTTCGGCCAGCGCGCGATTTTCCTGATAGAGGGCGAATACGCTGTCGCGCGCCTCGCCCAGTGCCTTGCCGTGGATCGCCGAAAGGTGGGCCTGCGGATCGAGGTCAACCAACAGACAGGACTCGTTCCCCGCGGCGAGTGCGGCGGCAATGTTGAGGGTGGTCGTGGTCTTGCCGACGCCGCCCTTCTGGTTGAAAACCGCCACCCTCACTGCCGCGACCTCCGTCTCCCTGCTCTGTACAGGGGCATGTTTTTCACTTAGTATAGAGTCGTTTGCAAGCACGGCGGCCGCGTTGCTCCTCGGCCGCCGTATGTTTTTCTGCGCGTACTTCGCGGAGTGTCGCCATGCCGCATCTGATGAATACCTACGCCAGGCTGCCGATCGCCTTCACGCACGGGCAGGGCTGCCGGCTGTTCGACGAACAGGGCAAGCCCTACCTCGACGCCCTCGCCGGCATCGCCGTGAATACTCTCGGCCACAACCACCCGCGCCTGGTCAAGGCACTGGCGGACCAGGCG
>CAYTFA010000448.1:0-2356 GCA_964436755.1 uncultured Rhodocyclaceae bacterium
CGAACTTGCAGCCCTGCTGCTTCGCCAGCCGCATGTAGTAGAAGGTGTTGCCGCCATGGAAGGTGTAGGCCGGGTTCCAGCCCCACATGATGATCAGCTTGCTGTGGGCGAAGGCGTCGTCCTCGTTGCCGTCCTCGATGGTGCCGAAGGTCCAGCGCGAGCTCGACGTGGTGCCCTGGTAGCTCGGCACCGACCACGAGTTGGTGCGGCAGCCGAACATGCCGAGGAAGCGCGCGAGCAGGCCTTCGATCTGGTCCGACTTGTGCAGCACGCCGTACGAAGTGCCGGCATAGGCCTGGTCGAGGATGGCGGTGGGGCCGTACTTCGACTTCAGCTCGATCATCTTCTTCGCGATGTGGTCCAGCGCCTGGTCCCAGGTCACCCGCTTGAACTTGCCCTCGCCGCGCTCACCGACGCGCATCATCGGGTAGAGCAGTCGCTCGGGCGAATACAGGCGGGACCGGTAGGAGCGGCCGCGCAGGCAGGCGCGCAGCTGAGGTTCCTCGACGGTGTCCTTGCCGTAGGCGCCGTTCTCCTGGTAGCGGCCGTCGTCCGTCGACAGCCGCACGATGACGTCGCCCTTCTTGTGCGCCACCAGCATGTGGCGCGATCCGCAGTTGTGGTCGCAGCTCGTCACCACCGTGGTGAGCTGGTTGTCGGTGAAATAGGGCTCGTAGGCGAAGGCCTGGGCTTCCTTGCGTTCGAGCGTCAGTTCGACGAGCCCGCCGGCCGCGGACAGCGCGCCGGCCGCGGCCGCGGTCTTCATGAAGTCGCGGCGGGCTGGGTTGAGGATGGCGGAGACCGCCTGCGATATCGGTTTCATGTTCAATGCCCCGCTGCGGCCGGAGCTGCCGCTTGCGTCAGGAAGCGCAACTCGGAATGGCGCGGCCGCAGGCGCGCCCACTCGGGCGTTCCTTCCGGCATGCCGGGCCACGGGTTGCGCGCGTAGGGATAGGCGATGCGGTACCAGGCGCGGCCGCCGTGGCAGCCGTAGCAGACATCGCCGCCGGTCTGGTTGGCCACACCCGCGGCGGCCGCCGCTTCGATCGCCTCGGCGTTCAGGTAGCTGACCTGGTGGCGGTTGGTGCGGAACGCTGCATGGCAGCTCAGGCAGTTGTTCTGGAACTGGCCGCGGATGTCCGGCCAGGGCCCGGGCAGCCCCATGATCTCCTTGGCCGGCATCTGGCCATGGCACTTGAGGCAGGTCGTTTCCGGATTCACCTGCTTGCGCAACGTGAAGCCCGTATCGGACTGCGGCGCCGACGTGGCGGACGATCCCTGAGCTTCCTCGCGCGGGTCATGGCCCTGGTGACAGGTGTTGCAGCTCAGGCGCATCAACTGCTTCGCCATCGGCGTCACCAGGTGGCGCCGATGGAAGCTCTCCTGCTCGCCGCTGTAGGTGCTGGTCCGCTGGTACCAGGCCAGGCTGTCCGCGGCGCGTACGCCGGCGGGCGACGCCACGCGCGGTTTGTCGTCGAGGACTTCGCGGTGGCAGGCCAGGCATTGCGCGTCCGTCGCCGTATCGATTGCCGGCCGGAAATGCAGCGGGCTGTAGGTGGCGCGCAGCAGCTGCCCGCCGGCATCGGTGGCACGCTCATGGTCGGCATTGCGGCGCCCGTCGTAGCCGGCCTTGATGCCGAACGCCGATGCGGCGAAGACCAGGCCGACGAGAATCCACTTGATTGCGTTTGTCATGGCGCACTCCGCGCCGCCGCCGTCTTGGCTGGCTTCGCATGCCATTGGCGGAGATCGTAATACCCCGGCATGCCGGGATGGACAAAGGGCGAGTACCACGCCCCCTGGCTGTCGAGGAACTTGAGGCCCGCGGGCAGAGGCTCGTCGACCCCGGTGAGGGCCGCCTTGCGCCACGCATCGCTACGGGCGAATTCCTTGATCACGGGAGCACCCGACGGACGCTGGTGGGGCGCAAGCCCCGCAACGTAGCCGCCGGCACCTGCCTGCTGCGGCTCGGCCGCCGCACCTGCGATGGAGAACGCGAACAAGGCGCACGCCATCGAATACCTGGGTTTCATGAAAACCTCTGGAAAAGGCGCGGGGGAGGAAACCCTCCCGCCGCGCAAGTGCTTCTACTTCTCGCTTCTCGATAGAAAGGCCGTCTTACTTCTTCTTGCCTTCCATGCCGGACATGCCGCCCATGCCGGACATGCCCTTCTGGCCTTCCATGCCGGACATGCCGCTCATGCCCTTCTGGCCGGACATGCCGGACATGCCCTTCTGGCCTTCCATGCCGGACATGCCGGACATGCCGCCCATACCGGACATGCCTTCCTGCTTGGCCTTCTTCTTGGCCTTCTTGCCTTCCATGCCGGACATGCCTTCCATGCCCTTCTGGCCG
>CAYTFA010000449.1:0-2349 GCA_964436755.1 uncultured Rhodocyclaceae bacterium
TCAGCTTCCTCCGCTGGAACCTGGTCCTGGCCTGGTTCCCGGTCGCGATCGCCGTCGTGCTCAGCCTCGCCGAACGGTGGCGCGCGCCGCTGCCGCTGCTCGCCATCCTCGCGGCCGGTTGGATCGCCTTCCTCCCGAATGCGCCCTACCTCGCGAGCGACCTCGTCCACCTGGGCACGACGTGGGTGAACGTGCCCATCTGGTTCGATGCGGCAATGTTCGGCACGTTCGCCGTCACGGGCCTGCTGCTCGGCTACGTCTCCGTCTTCCTCGTGCACTCGATGGTCGCGCGCCGCCTCGGGCAGGCGACGGCCTGGGGCGTGACGCTCGCCGCGTGGGCCCTCAGCAGCGGCGGCATCTACCTCGGCCGCGTCCTTCGCTACAACAGCTGGGATGCCTTCATTCGCCCGCGCGCCGTCGTCACCGACTTCCTCGAACCGCTCCAGCACCCGGCCAGCGAACCCTCGGCCGCGCTCCTCCTGACGACGATGGCGGCCTGCCTCATCGCCGGCTACCTCTTCTTCTTTGCCGCAGTTACGAGTTCCCGGTTCCCAGTTCCCAGGGGATCAACCCACGGCGGAGCTAACCGAAGGTAGTGCTGAGTGCTGAGCACTCAGTAGTCCTCCACCTAAACGGGTGTCGGAATTGGCGCGGCCATGACGCGGCAGAGGGAGCGGCTCGTCCAATTGAAGGGATGAGCCGCTTTGTTCCAGCGTTCGACGAAGCCCTCGATGGTGTCGGCAAGCGCGGCGGCACTGGGATGGTTGGGACGCGCCAGCAGCTTGCGCTGGAGGATGCCAAACCACTGCTCGACCTGGTTCAGCCAGGAGCAATGCACCGGCGGGAAGTGCGGCACGAAGCGGGGATGCTCCCGGAACCATGCCGTCGCCAGCTTGCCCTTGTGCACGCGCAGGTTGTCGAGCACGAGATGGATGGTGAGCGAAGGGTCCAGGCTGGCATCGAGGTATTCGAGGAAGCCGACGAACTCGGACGCGCGCTTGCGCGACGCCGTGCGCGCGAGCACCTGCCCACAGCGGGTATCGAAGGCGGCGAAGAGGTTCAGCGCCCCTCGCCGGCCGTATTCGTGCTCCATGCGGACGGGCCTTCCCGGGGCTGCGGGATGCGTCGGCGCCGTCCGCGGCCGGGGCTGGAGACTCGTCTTCTCATCCACGCACAGCACCCGTTCATCGGCGGCGAGCGGCCCGGTGTAGAGCGCGAGGATGTCGGCCACCTGCTGGCGGTACTGCTGGTCGCGCGGGACTTTCGGTGAGAGCCAGGCCTGGACGCGCCAGGGCCGCAGGCTGTGGCGGGCGAGCACGCGTCGCACCGTCTCGCGCGAGATCTGTTTGACGATGCCATCATCCTGCAGCTGGCGAGCGATCTCGGTGCAGTCCCACTGCGACAGCGGAGCATCGCGCTCGGCCGGCAGTTCGCAGGCGATTTTCACGATCTCGACGGCAACCTCAGGGGGAAAAGACCGGCTTGCGGCCGCGCCCGGGGGCATCCTTGAGGCCCGCGATGCCGAACTCCAGGTAGCGTCGCGCCCACTTGCGCACGATCCGGACGCCGAGGCCACAGCGCTCGGCCGTCTCCTTCTCGCTGAGCTTCATATCGAGGTAGAGGATGGCCATCGTCCTCCTCCATTCGCCGACGGGCAGGGTGTACTGGCGGCTCTGCTGCCGAAGGAGCGCCCGCTCCTCGTGGGTAAGGCAAACGTTGAAACCAAGGGGCCGGCCGCGGCGCATGAGACCTCCAACGCCACCGGCCCCAAGTATGCCCTTTCGATCACCCCCTCAGCAATTCCGCCATCCATTCCCGTGCGGCGCTACTGAGTGCTGAGTCGGCAACCCCCGGGGAGGCATGCGCCTCCCCCGGGGTAGCCCCTGGGAACTGGGAACCGGGCACTGGGAACTTGATGGCCTCGCAAGGCGCTTGCAGGGGCGAAGTGGGCGGGGGCGATGGTGGTGGGGGGACGATGGCCGCACACTCGCGGCGCCAACCGCCGCCATCGGGAGGTTCGTTCACATGGATAAGGACCGGATGAAGGGCAAGGCCAACGAGGCCATGGGCACCGTCAAGGCGAAGACCGGCGAGCACACGGGAAATGAGCGCATGCAAGCCGAGGGCGAAAACCAGGAGATGAAGGGCAAGGCCCAGGGCATGATGGGCCGCGCCAAAGACAAGGCCCGCGACATCAAGGACAAGGTCCGCTAGCACCGCCGGTACCGGCCGGAGAGCCTTCGGGGCGTCGTACGACGCCCCTTCTTCGTGCCCCGCGAGCGCGGGTCAGTCGGCGGTCTTGTAGAGGAAGAGGTTCGTGCCCGCGATGCGGGAGGGGTCGCAGATGAT
>CAYTFA010000450.1:0-2347 GCA_964436755.1 uncultured Rhodocyclaceae bacterium
TTCCCGCTTCTGCATGTTGGCGGCGCCGGCCTCGAACAAGTCCTTCGACATCAACATCGCCGCGTTCCAGGTCGCAATGTAGTTGAGGCCGTCGGCTACCGAGTGGTCGCGCGCATAGGTGATCATCTCCTTGCAGCCGCGGATGGCCAGCGGCGACTTGGCGGCGATGGTGCGCGCAATTTCCGCGACGCCGGCCTGGAGCGCTTCGGCAGACTCGAAACAGCGGTTGACCAGGCGCATTTCCCTTGCCTCGGCGCCGTCGACCTTGCGTCCGGTATAGGCCAGTTCGCGCGCCATGCCGTCACCGATGAGCTTGGGCAGGCGCTGCAGGGTGCCGACGTCGGCGGTCATGCCGACGTCGATTTCGCGCACGGAGAACCAGGCGTCGGCCGAGCAGTAGCGCATGTCGCAGGCCGTGACGAGATCGATGCCGCCGCCGATGCAGGCGCCGTGGATGGCCGCCAGCACCGGCTTGCGGCAGCGCTCGATGGAGGTCAGGGTGTCCTGCAGGCGCAGGATCAGGCGTCGCAGCTTCTCCCGGCGCCGCCCGTCGCAGTCGTCTTCGATCTTCTGGCCGATGCCCATCAGCAGGGCGAGATCTATCCCCGAGGTGAAGTACTTGCCGCGCCCGGCGAGGATGCCGACGCGCGCTTCGGGCGTTTCGTCGAGCCAGCGCATCGCCTGCTCGATCTCGTACCACATCGGCTCGTTCATCGCGTTGGCCTTGTCGGGGCGGTTCAGGGCGATGGTGGCGACGTGGCCGTCGAGGGAAACGTCGAGCGTCTCGAAGTGCATGGTTATCCTTTCAGGGGACGTGGAGTCAGGGAACGCTGCCGTTCCAATTGTCGCGCAGTTCGCGCTTGAGCACCTTGCCGATGGCGCTGCGTGGCAGGCTGTCGACGATGCGCAGGGCGGCCAGGCGCTGGGTCTTGCCGAGGCGGGCGTTGGCCCAGTCGCGCAGTCCGTCCGCCGTCGCGGTGGCATGGGTGCGCAGCACAACGAAGGCAATCGGCGTTTCGCCCCAGCGCGCCGAGGCAATGCCGACAACGGCGGCTTCGGCGACGTCGGCATGCGTTGCGAGCACCGCTTCGAGGTCGCTCGGGTAGACGTTGAAGCCGCCCGAGATGATCATGTCCTTCTTGCGGTCCATCAGCGTCAGGAAACCTTCTCCGTCGAAGCGGCCGACGTCGCCGGTGCGGATGAAGCGCTTGCCGTCGGGCGAATGCCATTCCGCCTCGCGGGTCCGCTCCGGGTCGCGATGGTAGCCGCGCATCATCGCCGGCGAATGGCCGACGACTTCGCCGGCCTCGCCTGGCGCCGCTTCGCGTCCATCCGCGTCGATCAGGCGGATGTCGTGGCCGGGAGCCGGCTGGCCGACCGTGCCGAGCTTGTCGGGACGCTCGTGGGCCTTGAGCACGACCGTGCCGCCGCCCTCGGTCATGCCGTAGTACTCGATCAGGCCGCCCGGCCAGCGCGCCAGCACGTCGGCCTTCAGCGCCGCCGCAAAGGGGGCGCTGGTACAGAACTTCATGCGAAAGGCGGAGAGGTCGAAGCGGTCGAAATCCGGCAGCGCCATCAGGCGTGCGTACTGGACCGGGACCAGCATCGTGTGCGTGGCGCGGTGCGTTTGCGCCAGCGCGAGGTAGGCCCGCGCATCGAACTTGGCCATGAGCACCGCCGTGCCGCCAAGCACCACCGCGGGGAAGAAGCTCACCAGCGTGGTGTTCGAATACAGCGGGGTGGCGATGAGCGTCACGGCATCCGGGCCATAGCCGTGTTCCCGCGCGCGCTGCGCGTGCACCCAGCGCATGGCGTGCGGCTGGACAATGCCCTTGGGTGTCCCGGTGGTGCCGGAGGAGTAGATGATGTTGAACGCAGCGTCCGGCAGCACGGCCACCGGGCGCGGCGCGGTGCCGGCCGGTACCAGCCAGGCCTCGAATTCGTGCCGGTCGAGGTGGATCGCTTGGGCGGACAGTGCACTGGGCGCGGCGGCGAGAGGGTTCGCCGTGGCCGAATCGATGAAGATCAGGCGCGCTTCGCAGTTCGTGATCATGGCCATCAGGCTGTCGGCCGTGGCGGAAGGCGGCAGGGGGGCAACGGCAATGCCGGCGCGCAGCGCCCCGAGGAATATGGCGGCGTATTCGAGGGACGTCGCCGCGCAGACGGCGACGCATTCGCCGGGCCGGATGCCGTCACGCTGCAGCGATGCAGCGATGCGGTCCATCATTGCATCGAGGGCGGCGAAGCTCGCGCGGCGTTCGACTTCGATCAGCGCAATGTGGTCCGGCCGTTCGCGGGCGTGGCTGCGGATGAGATCCCGCACCACCGACCGCTTGGCCCCGGGATT
>CAYTFA010000451.1:0-2342 GCA_964436755.1 uncultured Rhodocyclaceae bacterium
ACGCTCAGCCAGGCCTGCCAGCGCCTGTGGGCCAGCACGGCGGTGCCCAAGGAGTCGATTGCCGGTGTGGTCGTCACCACGCAGCGCGGCACCACGGTGTCGCTGGGGGCCGACGGCCAGCCGCTGCGCCCCTCCATGATCTGGCTGGACCAGCGCCGCGCCGAGCTGGCCCCGCGCCTGCCCTGGTGGTGGGAGGCCGCCTTTGCCGCCATCGGCATGCGCGACACGGTGCGGCACTTCCAGCGCGAGGCCGAGGCCAACTGGATCGCCCAGCACCAGCCCGAACTGTGGGCGCGCACCGACAAGTTTTTGCTGCTCTCGGGCTACCTGCACTGGCGCCTGGCGGGGCGCATGGTCGATTCGGTGGCCTCGCAGGTCGGCTATGTGCCGTTCGACTACAAAAAAGGCCGCTGGGCGCCGCCGCACGACTGGAAATGGCACGCCCTGCCCGTGCGCCCTTCCATGCTGCCCGAACTGGTACAACCGGGCACGGTGATCGGCACCGTTACCCCCCAGGCCGCGCTGGACACCGGCATCCCCGCCGGCCTGCCCATTGTGGCGGGCGCGGCGGACAAGGCCTGCGAGGTCATCGGCGCGGGCTGCCTCACGCCCGAGATCGCCTGCCTGTCCTACGGCACGGCCGCCACCATCAACACCACCACGCCGCGCTACCTGGAGGCCACGCCCTTCATCCCGCCCTACCAGGCCGCCGTGCCGGGACACTACAACACCGAGATCCAGATCACGCGCGGCTTCTGGATGGTGAGCTGGTTCAAGGAGCAGTTCGGCCTGCACGAACGCCAGGTCGCCGCGCAGCGCGGGGTCACCCCGGAGAGCCTGTTCGACGAGCTGGTCGACTCGGTGCCGGCGGGCGCGCAGGGCCTGACGCTGCAGCCGTTCTGGAACCCCGGCGTCAAGGTGCCGGGGCCGGAGGCGAAGGGCGCCATCATCGGCTTCGGCGACGTGCACACGCGCGCCCACATGTACCGCGCCATCCTCGAAGGCCTCGCCTACGCGCTGCGCGAGGCGAAGGAGCGCATCGAGCGGCGCGGCGGCGAGGCCATCCAGCGCGTGCGCGTCTCCGGCGGCGGTTCGCAGAGTGACGCCGCCATGCAGATCACCGCCGACGTCTTCAACCTGCCCAGCGAGCGTCCGCACCTCTACGAGACCAGCGGGCTGGGCGCCGCGCTGCTGGCCGCCGTCGGCCTCGGCCTGCACACCGACTTCGCCACCGCGGTGGCGCGCATGACGCGCGTGGGCCGTGTCTTCCAGCCGCAGCCCGAGCACGCGCGCACCTACGACGCCCTCTACCGTCGCGTCTACAGCCGCATGTACGACCGGCTGCAGCCGCTCTACCGCGAGATCCAGGCCATCACCGGCTATCCGCCGCGCAACTGATTGCGCGGCAGCCGCCGCTTGCGCCACAATGGGTACGTATTTCTGGGCACGGAATCCCGCCACCGACCATGTCCGACGACCGCCGCGCCGAACTCGAAGCCCTGCGCCCCGACCTGCTGCGCTTCGCCCGCCTGCAACTGCGCGATGCCGCAGCGGCCGAGGACGCCGTGCAGGAGACGCTGCTCGCCGCGCTGGCCGCGGGCGACAGCTTCGGCAGCCGCGCCGCCTACAAGACCTGGCTCATCGCCATCCTGCGCAACAAGATCATCGACTTCCTGCGTTCGCGCCGGCGCGAAATCAGCGCCAGCGAGCTGGCCGTCGATGCGGTTGACGACGAGCGCATCGCCGAGACGCTGTTCGATACGCGCGGCCACTGGCGCGACGAGACGCAGCCCTCGCCGTGGGCCGATCCCGACGCCTCGCTGGAGCAGAAGCAGTTCTGGGCGGTGTTCGAGGCCTGCCTCAACCACCTGCCGGAGCGCACGGCGCGGATTTTCATGATGCGCGAGATCCTCGGCTTCGATACCGAGGAGATCTGCAAGGAAACGGGCATCAGCACGTCCAACTGTTGGGTGGTGCTGCACCGCGCGCGCCTCGGCCTGCGCGGCTGCCTGGAGAACGAATGGTTTGCCGGAGCAGGGAACTGACATGCCGAATCTGCTGAATCTGAACTGTCGCGATGCCACCGCCCTGATGTCGCAGGCGCAGGAGCGCAAGCTCAGCCTCGGCGAGCGCCTCGCCCTGCGCGTGCATGTACTGATCTGCTCCGGCTGCAGCAACTTCCGCCGCCAGATGAATGTGCTGCGCGACGCGGCGCGCCGCTTCGGCCGCGGCGACACGCCGTGAGCGCCACCGGCAACGTCTGCCCGCAGTGCGGCGCCAGCTTCCGCTGCGGCATGGAGGCGGGCGACGCCGAGTGCTGGTGCGCGGCGCTGCCGCCGCTG
>CAYTFA010000452.1:0-2335 GCA_964436755.1 uncultured Rhodocyclaceae bacterium
CGTACTGCCGGTGTTCAAGCAGAGCGAATCCTATTGGCGCGGCGCCGACGAGTTCCATGGCGACAAGGGCGAATGGCGCGTCGAGAAGCAGCGCCTGCACTGGGACGTGCTCGACCGCTACGTCGAAGCCGCGCAGCAGGCCGGCATCCCCTTCACCAGCGACTACAACCGCGGCGACAACTTCGGCATCGGCCACTTCGAGGTGAACCAGAAGAAGGGCGTGCGCTGGAACGCCGTCAAGGCCATGCTGAAGCCCGTTGCGGGTCGCGCCAACCTGAAGGTCGTGACCGGCGCGCTGATCGACCGCGTCGTCATGGATGGGCGAACGGCGCGCGGCATCGAATTCCGCCTGGGCGGCCACCCCTACCGCGCCGCCGCGCGCATGGAGACCGTGCTGACCGCCGGCGCGATCGGCTCGCCGACCATCCTGCAGCGCTCGGGCATCGGGCCCGCCGCGCTGCTGCAGCAACACGGCGTGCCGCTGGTGCATGACCTGCCGGGCGTTGGCGGCAACCTTCAGGACCACCTGCAGTTGCGCATGATCTTCAAGGTCTTCGGCATCACGACCCTCAACCAGAGCGCCAACAGCCTGTGGGGCAAGGCGCTGATGGCGCTCGAATACGCGCTGTTCCGTACCGGGCCGCTGTCGATGGCCCCCAGCCAGCTCGGCGGCTTCTTCCGTTCCGCACCCGATGTGGCGACGCCGGATCTCGAATTCCACGTGCAGCCACTGTCGCTGGACAAGTTCGGCGACCCGCTGCACCGTTTTCCGGCGTTCACCGCCAGCGTATGCCACCTGCGGCCCAGCTCGCGCGGCCACGTGCATATCCGCGACCGCGACCCGGCCACGGCGCCGGCCATCGCCCCGAACTACCTGTCGACCGATCACGACCGCCAAGTCGCCGCGCGCGCCCTGCGCCTGACCCGACACGTCGTCGCCCAGCCAGCCCTGGCCGGCTACCGACCCGAGGAACACCTGCCCGGCACGCAGTTCCAGAGCGACGAGGAGCTCGCCCTTGCCGCCGGCAATATCGGTACCACCATCTTCCACCCGACCTGCACCTGTGCCATGGGCCGCGCCGACGATGCCGGCGCCGTGGTCGACCCCGAGCTGCGGGTGCGCGGCATCGACCGCCTGCGGGTGGTGGACGCTTCGGTGATGCCCACGATTACCTCGGGCAATACCAATACGCCGACCATCATGATCGCCGAGCGCGGCGCGGAGTTGATACTCGCTGCAGGGAAGTCCGCGGCATGACGCAGACATTGATCGACTACGGCGGCGGCATCCACGCCTTCGATGCCGGCTATTTCCGCCCGCTCATGGCGGCGATCCACCTGATCGAAAGCGAGGGCCGCGTCGCCTTCGTGGACACGGCGAACTACGAGGTAATGCCGCGTGCGCTGGCCGCGCTGGAGTCGCTCGGCCGTGGACCCGACAGCGTCGACTACGTGATCCTCACGCACATCCACCTCGACCATGCCGGCGGCGCCGGCGTGATGATGGAGGCGTTCCCCAATGCGCGCCTCGTCGTGCACCCGCGCGGCGCGCGCCACATGGCCGAACCATCCAGGCTTATGGCCGGCGTCGAGGGCGTGTATGGCCGCGAGCGGGCGCGCCGGATGTACGGCGACCTGGTTCCAGTTCCCGCCAATCGCATCATCGAGGCGCACGACACTACCCTGCTGCAACTCGGCTCGCGTGACTTGCTGTGCATCGACGCGCCCGGCCACGCCCGCCACCACATCGCCATCGTCGACCGGCAGACGTCGGGAGTCTTCACCGGCGACACGTTCGGAATTTCCTACCGCGAACTCGACGTCGACGGTCGCCCGCTGATCTTTCCCTCGTCAACGCCGGTGCAGTTCGATCCGGATGACCTGCGCGCCTCGATCGAACGCATCCTGTCGTTTTCACCGGAAGCCGTCTATCTGACGCATTTCGGCCGGCTTGCGCCCCCTGCCGAGCTTGGCCGTGAAGTACTGCACCTGCTCGACCGCTACGTCGACATCGCGCTGGCCGCTGCCCCCTTGGAAGACAAGGTGACGGCGATCCGCGACGGGCTGACCCGGCTGTTGCTCGACGAGGCGCGTCGCCATGGAACCCTGCTTTCAGACCAGGCCGTTCTCGACATCTGGCACCTGGACCTGGAACTCAACGCCCAAGGCCTCGCCGTCTGGCTCGAATCGCAGGCCGACGGCTGAGCCCACCCAGCCCGTCGCCCCACCGGCGCCCGGCTGACAAAAAAGGCCGTTAAATCAACGCCGGAAGGCTGCGACGCTTTGTCGCAGCGCAGCACGGAAACCCCTATCAGGACTGAGTTTTCTTGTCCTG
>CAYTFA010000453.1:0-2318 GCA_964436755.1 uncultured Rhodocyclaceae bacterium
GGCTGATCGCGCTGGGTGCCGGTCCGGAGACGGTGGTGGCGCTGGCGTTCGAGCGCTCGATCGAGATGGTGGCGGCGGTGCTCGGCGTGCTGAAGGCCGGTGCCGCCTATCTGCCGCTCGACCCGGAGCTGCCGGCCGAGCGGCTGTCGTTCCTGCTCGCCGACGCACGCCCGCGGGCCGTGCTGACGACCCGTGCGCTAGAAGACCGGCTGCCGGCCCGGGCCGACACCACACTGATCGCGATCGACGACGATGCCAGCCTCGACGCCGCGCCCGCCCATGCCCCGACGGATGCCGAGCGCATCGCGCCGCTCGACCCGAGGCATCCCGCCTATCTCATCTACACCTCAGGAAGCACCGGAACACCCAAAGCCGTCACCATCGAACAGCGCAGCATCGCCCACTATGTCGACCATGTGGGCCACGACGTGCTCGGCGCGGATGCGGTCTCGATGCCCCTGTTCACGGCGGCCGGCTTCGACCTGACCCTGACCAGCCTGTTCGTGCCACTCTGCCATGGCGGACGGATCGACATCATTGCCGAGCCGCGCCCGGAAGCGGCGCTGGCGGCGGTTTTTGCCATCGATCTGCCACCTCGGACAATCAAGCTGACGCCTGCACATGTGACGTTGCTGGAAGGCAGCGGCCTTTCACCCGTTCGGATCGGTGTCGTGATGCTGGGCGGCGAGGCGGTGACGTCGGCGCATCTCGCGATCCTGCGGACCTATTGTCCCGAGGCACGAGTCATCAACGAATATGGACCGACCGAGACCACCATCGGCGTGGCCGCGGCCGAGATGGCAGACGAGATCACCATCGGCACGCCCTACGCCAATACCCGCCTCTACGTTCTCGATGCGCGGCTTGGTCTGTGCCCGCCGGGCGTGGAGGGAGAGCTTTACGTCGCGGGTGCGGGGCTGGCACGCGGGTATCACGGCCGTCCGGGGCTGACCGCGGCGCGCTTCGTGGCGAGTCCGTTCGGCGCCGGCGAACGGCTCTACCGAACCGGAGACCGGGGCGCCTGGCGGGCGGACGGCCAGCTCGTCTATCGCGGTCGCGCCGACGACCAGGTGAAACTGCGCGGCTTTCGCATCGAGCCGGGAGAGATCGAGGCGGCACTGCTGGAGCAGCCCGAGGTGGCGCAGGCCGCGGTGGTGGTGCGTGGCGTGGAAGCCGATGCACGACTGGTCGGCTATGCGGTGGCGGTGCCGAGTGCGGACATCGACGTGGCGGCGTTGCGCGCGCGCCTGGCCGAGCGGCTGCCGGGCTACATGCTGCCCGCCGCGCTGGTCGTGCTGGATCGCCTGCCGCTGACGGTCAACGGCAAACTCGACCGGGCGGCGCTGCCGGAGCCGGCGGTGGTGGTAGCCGAGCATGTGGCGCCAGCCACGCCGGAGGAGGTGTTGCTCTGCGCGACCGTTGCCGAACTGCTGGGTGCGCCCCGGGTCGGCATGGGCGACAACTTCTTCCAGCTCGGAGGGCACTCGCTGCTGGCGGTGCGTCTGGTGGCGCAGTTGCGCGAGCGCCTCGCTCGTGATGTCTCCGTACGCATGGTGTTCGAGCACCCGCTGCTGCAGGACCTCGCCAACGCAATCGCCCGGACGACACCGACGAGCGTCCACCTGGGCGTTCAGCCGCGCCCGATCGCATTGCCGCTCTCCTTTGCCCAGCGGCGCGCCTGGCTGTTGAACCAGCTCGAGGGTGAGGCTGCTTACAACATTCCTGTCCTGTGGCGGCTGCGCGGCCCACTCGACATCACGGCCCTGCGCACGGCGCTGGGGGACGTGGTTGTGCGCCATGAGGTGCTCCGCACCCGGATCGTTCAGGGCGAGGGGGAGCCCATTCAGCGCATTCTTGCCGTCGGGGATACGCGAGCGCCCTTCCGGTTCATCGTCACCGCCGAGGCTGACAGCGCGTCGCTGATCGAGGCGGAAGTGGCGCACGGCTTCGACCTTGCCTCGGACGATCCGATCCGCAAGACGCTGATCGAGCTGGCGCCGCGGGATCACCTGTTGCTGCTCGTTCTGCATCACGCGGTAGCGGACGGTGCGTCGATCGCGCCGCTGCTGTCCGATCTGGCGCGGGCCTACGCGGCGCGGCTGGCTGGACACGCGCCGGATTTCACGCCGCTCAGCGTGAGTTACATCGACCATGCGCTGTGGCAGCGCGCGCGACTGGACGACGCGACCGAGGCGGAGCAACTGGCCTACTGGCGCACGAAACTCGCCGCGCTGCCGGATGAGATCGACCTGCCGGCGGATCGCAAGCGCCCTGCCCAGCCAAGCCATGCGAGCGGAGCGGTGACCATCGCAATCGCG
>CAYTFA010000454.1:0-2312 GCA_964436755.1 uncultured Rhodocyclaceae bacterium
CCTCAAGAACCGCTTCGAAGGCCGCGTGCGCGAGCTGCTCTACCTGGGCGACGTAACGCACTACACGGTCGAGCTGGCCGGCGGCCTGGTGATCGAGGCCCTGATGCCGAACGCCGCGCCGGGTCGCGCCAAGTTCCACGAAGTGGGCGATTCCGTCTGGGTCTGCTGGCGGCATGACGCGGGGGTGTTCCTCCGTGGCTGAGGGCCGCAGCCAGCCGGCCGGCTGGAGCCGCTGGGCGGTGACGCTGCCGCCGAGCGCGTTCCTCGTTGCCTTCTTCCTGCTGCCGGCGCTGATCGTGGTGGTAGCCAGCTTCCGCGCGACCGGCGAGTTCGGTGGCCTGGCGCCGCTGGCCGGGTTGGACGGCCTCACGCTCGACGCCTACCGCTTCCTGCTCGGCGACGTGATCTACGCCGAGATCTTCGCCCGATCCTTCTTCGTCGCCGGGCTCACCACGCTGATCTGCATCGTGCTGGCCTACCCGCTGGCCTGGCTGATCGCGAAGAGCCCCAAGTCGCGGCGCGACTTCCTGGTGCTGCTGGTGATCCTGCCCTTCGCCAGCAACTTCCTGGTGCGCATCTACGCCTGGATCATGCTGCTGGGCCCGGCCGGGCTGCTCTACACGCCCACCGCGGTGATCGCCGGACTGGTCTATGTGCATCTGCCCTTCATGGTCCTGCCGCTCTACACCAACCTGGAAAAGCACGACCCGGCGCTGCTCGAGGCAGCGCAGGACCTCGGCGCCGGCGCCTGGACCCGCTTCTGGCGCGTGACCTTTCCGCTTTCGCTGCCAGGCATCTTTTCCGGCTCGGCGCTGGTCTTCATCCCGGTGCTGGGCATGTTCGCCGTGCCCGAACTGCTGGGCGGCACGGGCGACATCCTGATCGGCAACCTGATCAAGGAACAGTTCCTCGACAACCGCGACTGGCCGCTGGGCTCGGCCCTGTCGATCATGCTCACGGCCTGCGTGCTGCTGCTGGCAGGGCTGGCCGCATGGGCGGCGAAGCGGGGCCTTCATGGCACCGAGGCCGTCTCATGAACAGCCCACCCCCCGGCCCCCGCCCCGCGGGCGGGGGTGACGACGGTTCGCCGCTATGCGGCTCCGGGTTGTTGGCTGGCGCCTCCTTGGGGCGGCCCGGCGGAGGTGCGCCGTGAAGACCTCGCGCTTTTGGCTCTGGGCTACATCGCTCGCTGTCTACGCTTTCCTCTACTTGCCGCTGGCGGTGGTGGTGCTGTTCTCTTTCAACGATTCGGTGCTCAACGCCGAGTGGGTGGGCTTCACCACGGCCTGGTACGGCAAGCTGCTGCACAACGAGGACATGCTGCGCGCCGCCGGCAACTCGCTGCTCATTGCGCTCGTCTCGTCCTCGGCCGCCACGGTGCTGGGCGCCATGGCGGGGCTGGCCATGCATCGCTACCGGCCGCGCTGGCTGCCCTTCCTGGTGCTGACGCCGGTGGCCATGCCGGAAATCCTGCTCGGCGTCTCGCTGCTGCTGTTCTTCCGCCAGGTGCTGGACCTCTCGCTGGGCCTGGTCTCGATCCTGGTGGCCCACGTCACCTTCAGCATCGGTTTCGTCGCCGTGATCGTTCGTGCGCGCCTGGCCGGCATGGACGAGAGCATCTTCGAGGCGGCGCGCGACCTCGGCGCCACGCCCTGGGCCACCTTCCGCCGCATCACCTTCCCGCTGATCCTGCCGGCGCTGATGGCCGGCTTCCTGATGGCCTTCACGCTTTCCATCGACGACTTCGTGATCACCTTCTTCGTCGCCGGCGTCGGCGTGAACACCCTGCCGCTGCAGATCTACTCGATGATCAAGGTGGCCGTCACGCCCGAAGTGAATGCCGTTTCCACGCTGCTGATGGCGCTGACGCTAACGCTGATCTTCGTCGCCAGCCGCTTCGCCCCCGACGTGCTGAAGGCTCGGGCGTGAAGGCGCTCGTGCTCGCCCTGCTGGTGTGGTGCGGCGCCGCCGCCGCCGAAGGCACGTCGACGCCGGCGCCGCTGGCCACCGTGAGCTCGCTCGACGTTGCGCGCTACATGGGCACCTGGTACGAAATCGCGAAGTTCCCCAACTGGTTCCAGCGCAAGTGCGCCGGCGACACCCGCGCGGAGTACAGCCTGCAGCCCGACCACAGCGTGCGCGTGGTCAACCGCTGCCGGCTCGACGATGGCGAATTCGAGGTCGCCGACGGCGTGGCGCGCCAGGTGGGCGCGGCCGACTCGCCCCGGCTGCAGGTGCGCTTCGCCCCGGCCTGGCTGTCTTTCATCCCGGCAGTATGGGGCGACTACTGGGTGCTCGACCTCGACCCCGGG
>CAYTFA010000455.1:0-2311 GCA_964436755.1 uncultured Rhodocyclaceae bacterium
CAACATGTCGTCGAAGGTGGCGTCGAGATCATTTACATGCTCTAGCACGGCACGCGAGCGGACGATGTCTGCTTCGTTCTGCAAACCTGACATACCGTTCGGCCGCACCAGATATTCGATGTGTTCGGGGTTAAAGCCTTCCTCAGGTGCATGGGGATTC
Organism: uncultured Rhodocyclaceae bacterium; assembly: GCA_964436755.1. GTDB lineage: Bacteria > Pseudomonadota > Gammaproteobacteria > Burkholderiales > Rhodocyclaceae > Sulfuritalea. The sequence goes on from CAYTFA010000455.1 coordinate 161, forward strand.
TTGAAGCATTGATCGAAACGCTGGCGCGCTGGTTCATCAAGGGTGTGTGCCAGTTGCCGGACAACTGCGAGGTTCTTGCTGGAGATGCTGACGAGTGAGAAGCGGTCGGCACAGTAAACCTTGCGTGCTCCATAAGCCACCAGCAACAGGGCAACACCGGGAATGTCGCCTGGCCCGTATTCCAGCACAACCTTGTCGCGCAGAAAATCTGCAAGACCGTCCTGCGGGATGCCCAAGACATCCAGATAGTCGGTCACGCATTGTCGGAAGTACTGCGAGATATCGGCGGCGGTCTCGGTGGCGCTGTCACCACGCCCGGTCTGGCCGGTGAGCTTGACATAGAGCCCGGGCGCGAATCGCGCGATCTGGTTGCTGGCGATCGCCTTGGCGATCATTGGGAGGCTGTAGGTCATGGTTGGATTGCGTGGAACGACTGGATTTTTCTCAACAAGGCTTCCAGCGTTATCAATCGCCGCCATTGCTCCACTCGCGGCCCGTTGGTCAGGCTGTTGTTGTCGATCAAGTTGCGTAACGCTTTATCGTCGAACAGCCCGGATTGCAGGATGAGGGGTGATTGCCGCCATGCCGCGATGCCGGTTTCGCGCATCAAGGCCGTGTCGTCGGTCCGTGCTGTCGGCGCGGTCGGTTTGCGGGCCACGCCCAGTTTGGCGACCACCTTGTTGATGACTTTTCCACCGTAATGGACCAGAAGGGGCGAGAAGCGCCAGAGGTTGAAGGGCGAGGCCGGCACGGGCGGGTAACCGTGTTCGAGCGGGATGCGCGCCAGCGGCGGGGCAAAGCGCTGGAACAGGCGGCGCGCGAGCAGGCTGCGAAAGCGCGTGTTAGCCCGGGCGGCGAGGATAGGGTCGAGAACTTGGTTAAAACCGATCGGCGAGAACGCCGGCCATAGCTGATTGGTACTGCTGGCGATGCGCCCCTGCCAGCGCTGCATGCGCAGGCTGTAATAGACGCAATCCATCTGCGTGGTGTTGGGGTAGCCGGCGATGGGTTGGATGGCGCGGCCAGCGACTTCAGCCATGTGCGCCGCGAGATCGAGTTGGGCAGATGGGGCGAAGATGCTTTGGTCGTAGCCGATGGCGGCGAAGCGCTTCTTCGCCACCATGGCCACGTCGAGCGGCTGGCGGCTGGCCAGTTTGGGCCAGAGCAGTTCCCACCAGTAGCCGCGGGCAAGTTCGCCGAACGAGCCGTTGAGGCTCATGCCGTGCCCGGCGGCAAGGCGGCGGTGGATGTGCAGGATGCGTGCGAAGTCGAAGGCGTCGTATTCGCCGTCGGTCATGCGTACGGCGGCGTCGAATTCCTCGGCAGTGGGCAGCGGCGGCGCGCTGATGTTCTGGTGTTGCAGACCGAGTTCGGCGGCGATGCGCGCGGCAACGGTAACGTCCGGATGGTCGGCACTGCCCGAGACGGTGGTGTGGAATGGCCGCTGCGCAGCCAGCAGGCCGGTGAGCAGCAGGCGCGAATCGTAGCCGCCGGTGAGGTCGGAGATGAGCGGCTCACCCGTATCGGGCAAGGCCTTGAGCACTTCGACGAGGCCGTGGTGGGTCTGTTCGGCGGCTTCTTCGAGGTTCAGCCGCTCGGGCTCGACGGCGGTGAAATCCCAGTAACGCTGCTGTTTCGTACCGGCGGGGTCGATGGTCAGCACTGTGGCCGGGCCAATCTTGCTGATGCCTTGCCACAGGCTGCGATCTTCGTAGAGGATGCCGGTGGCGATGAATTCATGCACGCCAACGGGGTCGAGCTTCGCTTCGCCCAGCTTGGCAAGCACGGCAGAGGATGTGCAGACGGCCACGCCATCGGCCAGTTGGCGCCAATAGACGTGCAGGCTGCCGCAGCGGTCGGTGATGACGTGAGCCTGGCGTCTGCGCTGGTCGACGATAAGCAGCGCGAACAGGCCTTGCAGGCGGCGCGCGAGGCCTTCTGCCCCGTGGGCGAGATATTGCTCGATGAGCCAGGCCGAATCGCGCCCGCGCTCGGCGGGAAAGGGCAACCACAGGCCAAGGTCGGTGATCCAGACCTGACCGTCGGCGGAACAGGCGATGCGCCCCTTTGTAACTTGGGCAGCCTTGGCCCAGGGAGCGACCGCAAGGGATGCCGTGGCACAGATGGCGCTATCGGTGATCTGCACGCCCT
>CAYTFA010000456.1:0-2310 GCA_964436755.1 uncultured Rhodocyclaceae bacterium
GCCGACGATGGCGTCGACCGGGCAGGCCTGGATGCACAGCGTGCAGCCGATACAGGTGTTCTCGTCGATGATGGCGACCTGCTTGGGCTTCTCTTCGGCATCGAGCGGCTTGACCTCGCGGCCGAGCAGGTCGGCCAGGCGCTGCACGCCTTCCATGCCGCCCGGCGGGCACAGGTTGATCTCGGCCTCGCCCTTGGCGATGGCTTCGGCATAGGGCTTGCAGCCCGGGTAGCCGCACTGGCCGCACTGCGTCTGCGGCAGGATGGCGTCGATCTTCTCGACCAGCGGGTCGCCCTCGACGCGGAACTTCACCGCGCCGTAGCCGAGGGCGGCGCCGAGGACGATGGCGCCGAACGCCATGACGAGGATCGCGGCGAGCATTACTTGTACTTGTCGAGGCCGGCGAAGCCCATGAAGGCGAGGCTCATCAATCCGCCCGTGATCATGCCGATCGCCGTGCCGCGGAAATGCACGGGGACATCGGCCCCCTCGAGCCGCTCGCGGATGCCGGCGAAGAGCAGCAGCGCCAGCGTGAAGCCGACCGCGCTGCCGAAGCCGAACAGCAGCGACTCGACGAAGTTGTGGCGCATGCTGACGTTGAGCAGCGGGATGCCGAGCACCGCGCAGTTGGTGGTGATCAGCGGCAGGTAGATGCCCAGCACCTGGTGCAGCACCGGGCTGGTCTTCTGGATCACCAGCTCGGTGAGCTGGACGATTGCGGCGATGGTGACGATGAACGACAGCGTACGCAGGTACTCCAGCTGGTTGGGGATCAGCAGCCATGTGTCGATGATGTAGCTGGTGCCGCAGCCGAGCGTGAGGACGAAGGTGGTGGCGGCGCCCATGCCGACGGCGGTCTCCAGCTTCTTGGAAACGCCCATGAAGGGGCAGAGGCCGAGGATGCGGACGAAGACGACGTTGTTGACGAGCACTGCGCCGAGAATGATGAACAGGTAGCTGGTCATGGCCGTGGGCAATCGACTTCCGTTGCGCCGGAATTGGTGGAATTCAAATTATCTCGCCTTTGAGGGTCTGTTGGCAAGCCACGACGGCTCGGGCGCCGTAAGGCTGTCAGGTTCGGCATCTCACGTCGCCGTCGCGGCGACGCATTCGGCGACGAGCGCCGGACCGCGATAGATGAGCCCGCTGTAGAGCTGCACGAGGGCGGCACCGGCGTCGATCTTGGCGCGGGCGCGGGCGCCGCTGGTGATGCCGCCGGCGGCGATGATGGGCACTTCGCCGGCCAGCGCGGCGGCCAGCGCGCGGATCACCGCCGTGGACTTGTCGAAGAGCGGGGCGCCGGAGAGGCCGCCCGCTTCGGCTGCCAGCGGCGAGCCCTCGACGCCTTCACGCCCGAGCGTCGTGTTGGTGGCGATGACCCCGTCGATGCGATGGCGGCGCAGCGCATCGGCGATCTGGCCGATCTGGGCGGCGTCGAGGTCGGGGGCGATCTTCAGCGCGAGCGGCACATGGCGCCCGTGGCGCTGCGCGAGCTCGCCTTGGCGCGCCTTGAGTGCGCCGAGCAGCGCGTCGAGCTCGGATTCGCCCTGCAGCTGGCGCAGATTCTTGGTATTGGGCGAGGAGATATTGACCGTGACGTAGCCGGCGTGAGCGTAGGCCTTGTCGAGGCACGCCAGGTAGTCGTCGGCGGCGCGCTCGATGGGCGTGTCGAAGTTCTTGCCGATGTTGATGCCGAGGATGCCGCGGTAGCGTGCCCGGGCGAGGCTCTCGAGCAGCGCGTCGATGCCCGCATTGTTGAAGCCCATGCGGTTGATGATGGCCTGCTGCTCGGGCAGGCGGAACAGGCGCGGCTTCGGGTTGCCCGGCTGCGGGCGCGGCGTCACGGTACCGACCTCGATGAAGCCGAAGCCTAGTGCGCTCAGGCCGTCGACGGCCGTGCCGTTCTTGTCGAGCCCGGCGGCCAGACCGACGCGGTTGGGGAAGCGCAGGCCCATCACCTCGATACCGCGCCCGGCGGCCGGCGCGCCTGCACCGAGCCCGGCTGCACCGGCGAGGGCGACGAGGCGGAGGGTCAGGTTGTGGGCCGCCTCGGCGTCGAGCGCAAAGAGCAGCGGGCGGATCAGTTCGTACGAGTTCATGCGCCCGCGATTCTACGATGGAGCCCAGTAAACACGGGCGCGGCGGGCCCGGAAGAAAAAAATCCGGGGCCGGAAGAAAAAAATCTGCGAAGGGGGTTTACACATCCGAAAACCGTCCCTATAATCTCGCTTCTCTGCTGATCGCGGAGCCGACTCGCAAGAGCGGAACGTTCCTTAAAAACCAAACAGCCGATAGGTGTAGGTGTTTGCG
>CAYTFA010000457.1:0-2302 GCA_964436755.1 uncultured Rhodocyclaceae bacterium
AATGCAGCGGCACGCGCGAGCCGGGCTTGAGCTCGGCCTTGAGCGCCCAGTCGGTCTCGACGCGGTCGATGTAGACGATCTCGTCGCCGTTGAGCATGGCCAGGTTGCAGGTTTCGCCGATCTCGTCGACCACGCGGCGCAGGATGGCGCGGCGCTCGAGGCGCGGCCCCTCGTTGCTCAGCACGTCGACGCCCAGCCGCGCCAGGCGATGGCCGACGCCGTAGGTCTTGCCGGTCGGTTCGCGCTGCAGCAGGCCGGCGCTTTCGAGCAGCGTCAGGATGCGGTAGGCGGTGGGCGCCGGCAGGCCGGCGGCCTCGGCGATCTCGGTCAGCGGCAGCGGGCGCTCGCTGCGCGCGACGATCTCCATGACGCTGACCGCGCGCAGGGCGGCGGCCGAGCTGGGTTCGGCGGCGGTGTCGGCGGGTGACGGTGCGGGGCTCATTTGCGGCTCGGACAGGTTTTTGGGGAGATTATCCGCAAATTCAAACAATGAAACCATTCATTTCGAAAAGCGCAAGAAGCGCTTGACAACCCCCAAAGGCCGGCTCAAGATTCATGGAATCGAAAACATTCGTTCCAAAAACTGGCATGGGTTCTTCGGGTGACCAGGCGCTGAGGGCGCCGCAAACGGAAGCGAAGCGGATCGTCGGCGAGCTGATCGCGAAGGCGCGCGCCGCCCAGCGGCGGTTCGAGCAATGCAGCCAGGCCGAGGTGGACGAGGCCGTCGTGGCCGCCGGCTGGGCCATCATGGAGCCGGGCCGCAACCGCGCGCTGGCCGAGATGGCCGTGCGCGACACGGGCCTCGGCGACGTCGAGGACAAGGTCACCAAGAACTACCGCAAGACGCTGGGCCTGCTGCGCGACCTGAAGGGCGTGAAGACGGTCGGCATCGTCGCCGAATACCCCGAGCGCGGCTTGGTCGAGATCGCGCGCCCGGTCGGTGTGGTCGCCGCGATCACGCCCTCGACCAACCCGGCGGCGACGCCGGCCAACAAGGTGATCAATGCGCTCAAGTGCCGCAATGCCGTGATCATCGCGCCCTCGCCCAAGGGCTGGTCGACCAGCCAGGCGCTGATCGGCTACATCCACGCCGAGCTGAAGAAGCTCGGGCTGCCGATCGACCTGGTGCAGTGCCTGCCGGCGCCGGTGACCAAGGACACGACGCAGGAGCTGATGCGCCAGGCCGACCTGGTGGTCGCCACGGGTTCGCAGTCGAACATCCGCGCTGCCTACACCTGCGGCACGCCGGCCTTCGGCGTCGGCGCCGGCAACGTCGCCTCCATCATCGACAGCAGCGCCAACCTCGCCGAGGCGGCGGCGGCGATCATGGCTTCGAAGACCTTCGACAACGCCACGAGCTGTTCCTCCGAGAACAGCGTGGTGATCCTCGACGATGTCTATGCCGGCGCCGTCGCGGCCTTGCAGGCAACGGGCGGCGTGATGCTGGACGGCGCCGAGAAGGCGCAGCTGCAGGCGGCGATGTGGCCGGGCGGCAAGCTCGCCGCTGCCGTCACCGCACAGAAAGCCAGCCGCATCGCCGAACTGGCCGGCCTGCGCGGCGAGCGCTTCGAGAAGGCGCGCTTCCTGATGGTGGAGGAAAGCGGCACCGGTCCCGACCATCCCTACTCCGGCGAGAAGCTATCGCCGGTGCTGGCCGTGTATCGGGCGCGCGACTTCGACGCCGCCTGCGCCACGGTGGCCGCCATCTACGACTACCAGGGCGCAGGCCATTCGGTGAGCATCCACGGCAGCAACGACGCGCACATCCTGCGCCTCGGCCTGGAGTTGCCGGTGAGCCGCGTCATCGTGAACCAGGCGCACTGCTTCGCCACCGGCGGCGCCTTCGACAACGGCCTGCCCTTCTCGCTGTCGATGGGCTGCGGCACCTGGGGCCGCAACAACTTCTCGGACAACATGGGCTACCGGCAGTACATGAACACCACGCGCATCTCGCGCAAGATCCCGACGCGCATGCCGACCGAAGCCGAGATCTTCGGCGACTACCTGGCGAAGTACGGCGCGTGAAGGCAATCGTCGCCAAAGCGCGTCCCGCCCGGGATGGCGGGTATCCGGATCCGGTAAGTAGAGGGGGAGAGCCGCGCGGAGCACGGTTCGGAGGACATGGACGGAGCCGGATACCCGCTGTCCTTGGCACCTCGCAGACGCCGGAAAGAAATGTCTAGCAGCACGCGCACCGTTCGTCACTGGGTCGACCGCCGCGCGGCCGATACCCCCGAGGCGACCTACCTGATTGCCCCCGAGACCGGGCGCACGCTGAGCTTCGGCGGGCTGCGCGACGCAT
>CAYTFA010000458.1:0-2301 GCA_964436755.1 uncultured Rhodocyclaceae bacterium
CTCGTCACAGCTCTCGCGGTGCTGCGGGAGCAATTCCAGATCACGATCGTCGATGTCGGCCAGTCACTCCCGGGCGTGGCGTCGGATGCCGCCAACGCAGCTATTCGAAGTTCCGACCAGGTGCTCGTTGTCACGACAGCGGACCTCACCGGGCTCTGGAACACCCGCCACTGCCTTCGGCACCTGCAGGAGTCGCTTGGACTACCGCGCGAATGCATGGCACTCGTCATCAACCGGCACGCGGGCCGGCACGAGTACGGGGCAGCCGAGGTCGAGCGGGCTCTCGGCGTCCGGGTAATCGCCACTGTTCCGGACGACCGCAAAGCGGCGTTGCGTGCCGCCCGCGAACAATTGCCTCTCACCGCTGTCGGCGGCTCCGCAGCGCGGCAGGTGAATGCTCTGGCAGTTGCACTGACGCGGCCAGACCTTGGCTCCGAGGAACGGCAATCAGACACAGCGCCACGTTCTCGCTGGCGACGGCGAACAGCGGAAGCGGGGCAGTGACCTATGGCGCTCGCACCAACCGTCACCGTCGAAAATACGCTCCGCGAGGAGGTTCGCGAAGAGCTTCGCAAGGTCATGGACCTCGATGCGCTCGTCGAGCCGGACGCCGTCGAGGCAGAGCAGATCCGAGAGGTCGTCCGGAGCCTCGTTGAAGCTGCGAGCCACCGGGCTGTTGCGGTAGGCGACGGCCCGATCGTCGACCGGGACGGTCTCACGCAGCGACTGGTCGACGAGATCCTCGGCCTCGGCCCGCTCCAGCCGTTGCTCGATGACCCGGCGATCGAAGAGATCATAGTCAACGGACCGCACCGCGTGTTCGCCATCCAGCATGGCCGCAAGCGGCTCACGGATGTGTTCTTCGAGGACGACGCCGAGTTGCTTCGAATCGTGCGCCGGGCAGTCGGACGCCTGGGTCGGCGGCTCGACGAGACCAGCCCGCTCGTCGATGCCCGCCTCCCCGATGGCTCGCGCCTCAACGCCGTCATTCCCCCGTTGACGTCGCGCTGGACCCACGTAACGGTGCGGAAATTCCTCCTCCGCGCGAGGACACTGGACGACCTGGTCGCGCTCGGCACGCTCAGTCCCGAGGCCGCGACGTTTCTTGAGGCTGCCGTCCAGTCCGGGCTGAACATGCTGATCTCCGGAGGCACAGGGAGCGGCAAGACCACGTGCCTGAACGCACTTGGAGCGTCCATCGCTGGCGGCGAGGAACGCCTGGTCACCATCGAGGAGACGGGCGAGCTCCAGCTCGAATCGATGCTCCCGGACTGCGTCGCGCTCCAGTCCCGCCTGCCCAACATCGAGGGCGTCGGCGCCTTCCCGATCCGCAGCCTCGTCAAGAACGCCCTGCGCATGAGGCCCACGCGGATCGTCGTCGGGGAGGTCCGGGGCGCCGAGGCGCTGGACATGCTCTCGGCGATGAACAGCGGGCACGACGGCTCGATGTGCACCATCCATGCCAACGGTCCGCGCCAGGCCCTCTCGAAGCTGCGGATGTACGCCATGATGGCCGACGAGTCGCTGCCGGCCGAGGCCGTGACGGAGATGATTGCCGAAGCCCTCAACCTCGTTGTCCACCTCCGTCTCGAGCCCGCGAGCGACCGCCGGGTGGTCACGAACATCTACGAAGTCACCGGTCTCGAAGGCGGCACGGTGGCGGGCACCGACCTCTTCACGTGGTCCGATGGCGCGTTGCGCTGGAGTGGCATTCGTCCGCGGTTCGCCAGCCAGTTGCAGAGCGGGACGTTCCCCTGGGACTGCATGGAAGCCGAATCCGTGCCAGCGCCCAGGGAATTGGAGCGGAACGGGCGGAGGTTGGAGCGATGAGCGCGCCACGTTGGACTGCGATTGGACCTGACATCGCCAGCATCGGCGTGAAGGGAGGCTCCGCGTGCCGCTGATCCTGTCACTGACTTTCGCTGCGGGCGTGCTGCTCATCTTCATGTCGTCCACGGAGCGGTGGGCGCCGCCGAAGACTGCCAGCCGCCCGACGCTCGTGGCGCGGCTGGAGAGGTACCTCCGGCGCAACGGCGTGACCGAGATCGCGCCGCGGGAGTTCGTGGTCCTGAGCGTCCTCACCGGCGCCGCCCTCGCGCTGTTTGTGCAGTTCGCGCTTGGCTGGCCAGCAGTCAGCGCCGCGGCATTCGCGGTCGGCCTCCTCCTGCCCGGCTGGTACTTCCACACCAGGCACGAACGTCGGCGTGAGGCGGTGCAGCTCGCCCTCGCGGACGCGGTGGACGCGTTGCGGGCGGCTGTTCGCACGGGCATGAGCGTCGAGGAAGCGGTGCTTTCGTTGGC
>CAYTFA010000459.1:0-2300 GCA_964436755.1 uncultured Rhodocyclaceae bacterium
CGTGTTCGAGCAGCACGTCCTTGCCGGCGATGCCGAGGTCTGCCGCGCCGTACTGCACGTAGGTCGGCACGTCGGAGGCGCGCACGATCACCACGCGCACGTCGGCGCGGCTGGTGCCGATGATCAGCCGGCGCGACTTTTCGGGATCTTCGGCCGGCACGATGCCTGCCGCCGCGAGCAGCGGCAGCGTTTCCTCGAAGATCCGGCCCTTGGATAGCGCGATGGTGATGCCGTTCATGGCGTCATTTTACCCGTTCGATGCGGGCCCCCAGGTCGGCCAGCTTGCGCTCGAGGCGCTCATAGCCGCGATCGAGGTGGTAAATGCGGTCGATCACGGTCTCTCCGCGGGCGACCAGCCCGGCGATTACCAGCCCGGCGGAGGCGCGCAGGTCGGTCGCCATCACCGTGGCGCCGTCGAGCGCCGCGCGCCCGGTGACGAAGGCCGTGTTGCCGTCGATGCGAATGTCGGCGCCGAGGCGGATCAGTTCCACGGCATGCATGAAGCGGTTCTCGAAGATGGTCTCGCGGATCACCGCCGTGCCCTCGGCAACGGCGTTGAGCGCCATGAACTGGGCCTGCATGTCGGTCGGAAACGCCGGATAGGGGGCGGTCCGGATGCTCACCGAGGTGAGCCGCGGCGGCGCCTTGAGGCGGATCGCGTCGCGTTCGGACGTCACCTCGCAGCCTGCATCCATCAGCTTGTCGATCACCGCGTCAAGCCAGGTGGACGACGTGCCGGTCAGCCGCACGTCACCGCCGGTGGCGGCGGCCGCGCAGAGGTAGGTGCCGGTCTCGATGCGATCGGGCATGATGCGGTGGGTGGCGCCGTGCAGCGCCTCCACTCCGCGGATGCGGATCACGTCGCCGCCGGCACCGGAAATGCGCGCACCCATTGCGGCCAGGCAGTTGGCGAGGTCGACCACTTCCGGCTCGCGCGCGGCGTTCTCGATCACGGTCTCGCCGTCGGCCAGGCAGGCCGCCATCATGAGGTTCTCGGTGCCCGTCACCGTCACCATGTCCGTGAATAGCCGGGCGCCCTTCAGGCGAGCGGCGCGGGCATGGACGTAGCCGTGCTCGACGCCGACCTCGGCGCCCATCGCCGAGAGGCCCTTGATGTGCTGGTCCACGGGGCGGGCGCCGATGGCGCAACCGCCGGGCAGGGACACGCGGGCCTCGCCGGCACGCGCCAGCAGGGGGCCGAGCACCAGGATCGAGGCGCGCATGGTCTTCACCAGCTCGTAGGGCGCGACCGGGTTGTCGAGGGCGGAGGCATCCAGCGTCACCGTGTCGCCGCCACCAGTGTGCGACGCCTCGCGCGCGACCTTGACGCCCATCTGCGCCAGCAGCTTGAGCATGGTGCCGATGTCGTTGAGGCGCGGCACGTTGGTAAAGGTCACCGGCTCGCGCGTGAGCAGCGCCGCGCACAGCAAGGGCAGCGCGGCGTTCTTGGCGCCGGACACGGGAATCTCGCCGCTCAGGCGCGTCCCGCCCTCGATGCGCAGCTTATCCATTGGCCTTCCATTCCTCCGGGGTCAGCGTCCGCATCGAGAGCGCATGCAGTTCGCCCGAGTCGAAACGCGACTTGAGGATGGCATTGACGCGCTGCTGGCGGCGCACGCGGTTCAGCCCCTCGAATTCGGCGCTGACGATGAGGGCGGCAAAGTGGTGGCCATCGCCATCGACGGCGACGTGCTCACAGGGCAGTTCGCCGGCGATCCAGCTTTCGACGAGTTTCGGATCCAGCATGGGCAACTCCTCAGGCGCGCAGCTTGTAGCCGCGCTTCAACAGGGCAAGGGTCAATCCGGTCATCACCGCCAGGCAGCCGGCGACGACGGCGAGGCTGAGCCAGGGCGAGACGTCGGAGACGCCGAAGAAGCCGTGGCGGAAGCCGTCGATCATGTAGAAGACGGGATTCCACTGGGACACGTTCTGCCAGAACGGCGGTAGCGAATGCACCGAGTAGAACACGCCCGACAGGAAGGTGAAGGGCATGATCAGGAAATTCTGGAAGGCGGCCAACTGGTCGAACTTGTCGGCCCAGATGCCGGCGATGACGCCGAGGCTGCCCAGGATGGCGCCGCCCAGCACGGCGAACACCAGGATCCAGTGCGGCTCGGCGAACTGCAGCGGCGCGAACCAGACAGTGGCCAGCAGCACGCCGGCGCCGACCACGCAGCCGCGCACCACCGCGGCGAGCACATAGGCGGCGTAGAACTCGGCGTACGAGATCGGCGGCAGCAGGACGAAGACGATGTTGCCGGTCACCTTGGACTGGATCAGCGACGACGACGAATTGGCA
>CAYTFA010000460.1:0-2298 GCA_964436755.1 uncultured Rhodocyclaceae bacterium
GAGCGCGGCACGCGCCTCGTCGATGCGCTGCGCGGCGAGATGCACCTCCGCGAGGTCGATGCGCACTTCGGCGCTGGTCGGGTCGAGCTGCAGCGCGTCGGCCAGCAGCGCGGCGGCGGTTTCACTATCGCCGGCTTCCAGCGCGGCACGCGCGGCGGCGCGCAGCGGTTCCGCCGGCGAGGGCAGCAGGGCATCGATGAAGGCACGCACGCGCGCCTCGGGCAGGGCGCCGGTGAATTCGTTGGCCAGGCGGCCACCCACGAAGGCCTTGACCGCCGGTATGCCGCGCACGCCGTGGCGGGCCGCCAGTTCGGGATTGCGATCGGAGTCCACCTTGGCCAGCAGGAAGCGGCCGCCGTACTCCGCGGCCAGCTTTTCCAGCACCGGCTTGAGGACGCGGCAGGGGGCGCACCACTCGGCCCAGAAGTCCACCAGCACGGGCACGCGATGCGATGCCTCGAGCACGCGCTGGTCGAAGCCGGCGGTGGCGACGTCGAAGGAGAAATCCGCCATCGGCTCAGCTTCCGTGAGTGGGCAGGATCTCGCCGCTGGCGACGAGCGCCTCGTAGAAATCGACGCGATTGCGGCCATGCGTCTTGGCGTGGTACAGCGCCTGGTCGGCGCGGCCCATCAGCTCCACGGGTACCGAACTGTCGCGAATCTCGGTGACGCCGATGCTGACGGTGACGCGGCCGGCGCGCGGGAAGGCGTGGTTCTCGATGGCGCGGCGTACGCGCTCGAAGGTCGCAGCAGCGTCCTCGCGGGCATCGACATAGACGATGACGACGAACTCCTCGCCGCCGAAGCGGTAGATCAGGTCGGTCTTGCGGAACGAATCATGGAGGATGCGCGCCAGGGTGACGAGAACCTCGTCGCCGTGCAGGTGGCCGAAGCGGTCGTTGACCTGTTTGAAATGGTCGATGTCGATCTCGCCCATGAAGAAGCGGCCGTCACTGGCCTGGCGGCGGGGGCGGTCGCCGCGCCGGTGTTCGCGGTATTCGCGCCGGATCAGCGCCAGTGCGCGGTCGAGCTGGTCGTCGAAGGTGCTGCGGTTGAGCAGGCCGGTCAGCCGGTCGATCTGCGACTCCCGCAGCACGTTGAGGTAGTTGTCGTAGACGCGGAACAGGTCGGCGAGCAGCGTCTGCGCCTCCGCGTCCAGCGGGGGCTCGCGCTGCACCAGCAGGTAGCCGATCACCCGCTGCGCGCGGCTCAGGATCGAGAACGAAATGACGCCCTCGCGCGCCATCAGGTCGGCAAAGGTCGTCCCGTCGCATTCCGTGGTGACCTTGCCTTCGCGCAGGGCAACCGAAAATTCCGGTACGTCGTCCTCGCCGATATGGAAGATTGCCGCCCAGCCCGGCGCAAAAAGGTCGGCCACGGTCTTCAGCAGGCTGGCTTCGAGCAGGCCGACGTCGCGGTGCTCGGTGAGCGCCGCGATCATGCGCACGATCTTGGGCGAGGACAAGGCCTTCATGGCAGGGGCAGGGGCGGGGCCGGAATTGCGGTCGCGCAGTTTCGCAGGCTTGGCCCGGGAACGCAATGCACGGCCCGGCTCAAGGCGGAGCGGGGCGGCGGCAGGCTATAATCCCGCTTCGCATTTTCCACCGGTTTCCGACCCGCCCCCCGGCAACGCGATCATGGCCGAATTCCTTGCCCTGCGGGGCTGTGCCGCCTTTTCGGCGGCCCGACTGGCGCGCCTGGAGGCGCTTCTTCGCGAGCAGGCCCCGGATGTCCGGCTGGCAGCGGAACACTGGTATTTCGTCGAACTGCAGGGTGCCCTGGAAGCCGCCGAGCGGCGCCGCCTGGCCGACCTGCTCGGCCTGCCCGAGCAGCTGCCGCCCGCCCCGGCGGGCCGTCTGCTGCTGGTCACCCCGCGCCTGGGCACGATTTCGCCGTGGAGTTCCAAGGCCACCGACATCGCGCGCAATTGCGGCTTCGGCGCGGTAACGCGCCTCGAGCGCGGCACCGCCTTCCATGTCGCCGGCAGCGGCGATACAGCCGCTTTGGCGGCCAGGCTGCACGACCGCATGACCGAATCGGTGCTCGAATCGACCGATGCCGCGCGTGCGCTGTTCCAGCACGTGGCGCCGCAGCCGCTGACCAGCGTCGACCTGCTGGGCGGCGGACGCGCCGCGCTGGTCGCCGCCAATGGTGACCTCGGGCTGGCGCTGTCCGACGACGAGATCGACTACCTCGCCGACAACTTCAGCCGGCTCGGCCGCAACCCCACCGACGTCGAGCTGATGATGTTCGCGCAGGCGAACTCCGAGCACTGCCGGCACAAGATCTTCAACGCGG
>CAYTFA010000461.1:0-2282 GCA_964436755.1 uncultured Rhodocyclaceae bacterium
GGGGCCTCTACGCCAATCCCGGCCCACCCCACCCACCCCGCCCGTCCCGCCTGCCATGCGCCCCATGACCCTCTCCCGCTTCCTCATCGAGGAGCAACGCGACAAGCACGTGATCTCCCACGACCTGCGCCTGCTGGTCGAAGTGGTGTCCCGCGCCTGCAAGGCGATTTCCATCGCCATCGGCAAGGGTGGCCTCGCCGGCGTGCTCGGCAGCGCGGGGAGCGACAACGTACAGGGCGAGGTGCAGAAGAAGCTCGACGTGATTTCCAACGAAATCCTGCTCGACGCCAATGAGTGGGGCGGCCACCTCGCGGCAATGGCCTCCGAGGAGATGGAGCTGCCGCACGCGATCCCCAACCGCTACCCGAAGGGCGAGTACCTGCTGCTGTTCGATCCGCTCGACGGATCGTCCAACATCGACGTCAACGTGTCGGTCGGTACCATCTTCTCCGTGCTGCAGTGCCCGGAGGGCATGGAGCCCGGCGAGAAGGCCTTCCTCCAGCCGGGTACGAAGCAGGTGTGCGCCGGCTATGCCGTCTACGGGCCGACCACCCTGCTCGTGCTGACGCTGGGCGACGGCGTGAACGTCTTCACCCTCGACCGCGAATTCGGCCGTTTCGTGCTGACCCAGGACAACGTGTGCATTCCCGAGGCAACGAGCGAGTTCGCCATCAACGCTTCCAACGCCCGCTACTGGGAAGCGCCGGTGAAGCGCTACGTCGACGAGTTGCTGGCCGGCAAGGACGGCCCGCGTGGCCAGGATTTCAACATGCGCTGGGTGGCTTCGATGGTGGCCGACGTACATCGCATCCTCAGCCGCGGCGGCATCTTCATGTACCCGATCGACAGCAAGACGCGCGACAAGGGCGGCAAGCTGCGCCTGATGTACGAGGCGAACCCGATGGCCTTCATCGTCGAGCAGGCCGGCGGTGCCGCCACCGATGGGCACCGGCGCATCCTCGACATCCAGCCGCAGGGGCTGCATCAGCGGGTGCCGGTGATCCTCGGTTCGAAGAACGAAGTGGAACGGGTGACGGCCTACCACGCCGCCTGAGCGGACGGCTCAGTCCTGCTGGCCGTAGCCGGAAAACTTCGCCAGCACGCGCTGCATTTCGTCAGCCGGCAGCAGGCGCGGCGCCCCCAGTTGCAGAGTGCGCCAGTACTGTTCGCACAGGGTTTCCAGTTCCACGGCAAGGGCCAGCGCGTGGGTGCAATTCCGGCCGAACACCACCATGCCATGGTGGGCCATGAGGCAGGCGCAACGATCCTCGAGCGCCTGTACGATGGCATCGGAAAGCTCCTGTGTGCCGAAGGTCGCGTAGCCGGCGCAGCGCACGTCGGCACCACCGAAGCGGGCCACCATGTAGTGGAAGGCCGGAACGGCGACACCCTGGCAGGCCAGCGCCGTGGCGAACGGCGAGTGCGCATGCACCACGGCACCCGCTTCCGGCCGCGCCAAGTAGATGTCGCGGTGGAAACGCCACTCCGACGACGGCTTGCGCGGTGGCGCCGCGGCACGCGCGACCGGCGTGCCGTCCATGCCGAGCTGGACCATGTCCGCCTCGTCGCAGGTCGCGTAGTCCATGCCGGTCGGCGTGACGACGAAGCCGCCCGCGCAGCGCGCGCTGACGTTGCCGGCGCTGCCGCGATTGATGCCGGAGGCATTCATGGCGCGCGCGGTGGCCAGCACCGCGGCGGCGAGCTCGCCTACGCCTTCCATGTACCTATCTCCCCCGGCGGCAGTGCGCCACGCTCGGACACGATGGCCGTCACCCGTGCGGCGGGCGTGACGTCGAAGGCCGGGTTGGCGACGGGCAGGCCGTCGGCACCGAGCTCCGCGCCGTCACGCTCTTCGATCGGGATGTCGGGGCCGGCGGCGCAGTCGAAGTCGATGGTCGACAGCGGTGCCGCGACGTAGAAGGGCACGCCGTGCGCCGACGCGGCGAGCGCCTTGAGGTAGGTACCCACCTTGTTCGCCACGTCACCGTTGGCGGCGATGCGATCGGCGCCGACGATGACCGCGTCGACGCGGTCCTGCATCATCAACAAGCCGGCAGCATTGTCGGCCACCAGGGTATAGGGAACCCCCGCTTCGGCCAGTTCCCAGGCGGTGAGCAGCCCCTGGTTGCGCGGCCGCGTCTCCGAGACCCAGACATGCACCGGCTCGCCGGCTGCGTGCGCGGCATACACGGGGGCCAGCGCGGTGCCGTGGTCCACCGTGGCCAGGCGCCCGGCATTGCAGTGGGTCATGACGTTCAGCACCTGCCCCGGGCGCCGGCGGG
>CAYTFA010000462.1:0-2280 GCA_964436755.1 uncultured Rhodocyclaceae bacterium
TGCCTGCAGCCCCTGGGCATGATGGCGCTGTTTGGCGCCGCATCGGGCCCGGTGCCGCCCTTCGACCTCGGCCTGCTGGCCAAGATGGGTTCGCTGTTCATCACGCGGCCGACGCTGTTCACCTACACCGCGCAGCGCAGCGACCTGCTGGCCATTTCCGGCGACCTGTTCGACATGGTCGTTTCCGGCAAGGTGAAGATCGAGGTCAACCAGACTTACGCGCTGAAGGACGCCGCGCAGGCGCAGATCGACCTCGTTGCGCGCAAGACAACCGGATCCACGGTGTTGCTGCCCTGACGAGGCGCCGGTGGAATCCTTCCTGATCGCCAACCCGAAGGGTGGTGTCGGCAAGTCCACCCTGGCAACCAACCTCGCCGGCTGGCTGGCGCTGCGCGGGGAACGCGTCATGCTCGGCGACATCGACCGCCAGCAGTCCTCGCGCGAGTGGCTCAAGCTGCGCTCGCCGGGCCTGCCGCACATCGCCACCTGGGACATCGAGCCCGACCAGCCGGCGCGACCGCCGAAGGGCACCACCCACGTTGTGCTCGACACGCCGGCGGGGCTGCACGGCAAGAAGCTCGGCCAAGTGCTGAAGCTGGTGCAGCGCGTGATCGTGCCGCTGCAGCCCTCGATCTTCGACATCCTGGCGACGCGGGCCTTCCTCGATCGCCTGGCGGAGGAGAAGGAAGTTCGCCGCCACGAGACCTTCGTCGCCATCGTTGCCATGCGCGTCGATGCGCGCACGCGTGCCGCCGGCGAGCTCGAACGCTTTCTCGAAGGCACCAAGCTGCCCGTGGTGGCGCACCTGCGCGATACCCAGAACTACGTGCAGGCCGCGGCCCATGGCCTGACCATCTTCGAACTGCCGCCCAGCCGTGCGGCGCAGGACGTCGAGCAGTGGCAGCCGCTGCTCGACTGGGTGCGGCATCCGCTTTAGGCCGCCGGCGCGGCTGCGTCGACGCTCCCGAGCCGACGCGGGCCGGGGGTAAAATCAGCAGGTCATGAGCGCGCCGTCTTCCCCGGGTTTCGTCCATCTCCGCCTGCACAGCGAGTACTCGATCACCGACGGTGTGACGCGCATCGACGAGGCGGTCGCCCAGGCCGCGGCGGACGGGCAGCCGGCGCTGGCGCTGACCGACCTGGCCAACCTGTTCGGCATGGTCAAGTTCTACACCGCCGCCCGCGGCAAGGGCATCAAGCCCATCATTGGTTGCGACGTCTGGATCGGCGAGGAGGCCGGTAGCGAGCGCCAGGACGCGGCGGCCCGCCTGCTGCTTCTGGTACGCAGCCGCGCCGGCTATCTGCGGCTGTGCGAACTGCTTTCCGCGGCCTACCTTGCGCCGCGCCGGCATGGCCGCGCCGAAATCACGCGCGCCCAGTTCGCCGAAGGCGACAACTCGGGGCTGATCGCGCTTTCCGGCGGACCGCTGGGCGATGTCGGCCAGATGCTTGCGGCAGGCAAGCCCGACCAGGCCGATGTACGCGCCCAGGCCTGGGCGCAGCTGTTTCCCGATGCCTACTATGTCGAGGTGCAGCGTCCCGGCGGGCGCATCGGCGGCAGCGACGATGCCCTCGTCGGTGCCAGCGCCGACCTTGCCTCCCGGCTCGGCCTGCCGCTGGTGGCGACGCACCCCGTGCAGTTTCTCGCTGCCGACGACTTCAAGGCGCACGAGGCCCGTGTCTGCATCGCCGAGGGCTATGTGCTCGGCGACTCGCGCCGGCCGCGACGCTTCACGCCGGAACAGTACTTCAAGACCCGCGTCGAGATGGCCGAGATCTTCGCCGACCTGCCCGAGGCGCTGGCCAATTCGGTCGAGATCGCGCGCCGCTGCAACCTCAGCGTCGAGCTGGGGAAGAACCGGCTGCCGGACTTCCCGACGCCGCACGGCGAGCCGCTCGACTACTTCCTTGCCAGCGAATCGCGCAAGGGCCTCGAGCTGCGCCTGCAGCAGCTTTACCCGGATGCGACGGAGCGCGAGCGGCAGCGGCCACAGTATGTCGAGCGGCTCGATTTCGAGATCGCCACGATCCAGAAGATGGGCTTCCCCGGCTACTTCCTGATCGTCGCCGACTTCATCCAGTGGGCCAAGAACAATGGCGTGCCGGTCGGCCCCGGGCGCGGCTCGGGCGCGGGCTCGCTGGTGGCCTTCAGCCTGCTGATCACAGACCTCGATCCGCTGCGCTACGACCTGCTGTTCGAACGCTTCCTCAACCCCGAGCGCGTCTCGATGCCCGACTTCGACATCGACTTCTGCCAGGGCAACCGCGACCGCGTCATCG
>CAYTFA010000463.1:0-2276 GCA_964436755.1 uncultured Rhodocyclaceae bacterium
AACCGATTGCGGTAGTCGCGCGGGCCGCGACCGGTCCACTCGCGGAAGGCGCGGTAGAAGGCTGCCGCGTCTGCAAAGCCGAGGTCGGCGCCGATGCGGCCGAGCGGTCGCGTCGTCGTCGTCAGCCATTCGATCGCCAGGTCGCGACGCAAGGCGTCGCGGATGCCGCGAAAGCTCGTGCCTTCCTCACCGAGGCGCCGATGCAGCGTGCGCGGGGAGAGGAACAGCCGTCGCGCCAGGGCGGGCAGGGTGGGGGCATCGGGCAGCGCGGCCCGCAGGTCCTGACGTACGCGCTGGGCCAGGGCGCGGTCGCGACGGTAGAGCGTGGTGATGCTGGCCGGGGCGTCGGCGAGGAAGCGGCGCAGGGCCGCCTCGTCGCGCCGCACGGGCAGCGCCAGCCATTCCACCGGGAAGCGCGCCTCGAGCCGCGGCGCATCGAAGGTGTGGCGCGGCGCGAACACGAGCTCGTAGTCGGCCACGTGTAGGGGCGGCGGATAGGGGAAGCTGACCTCGTCGAGCGGCAGCGGGTGCGCCACCAGCCAGGCCGCGAGTCCGTGGATCATGCGCAGCAGCCATTCGAAGGCGAAGACCCGACCCGCTGCACCCACGGGCAGGGCCTGTTCCTCGGCGATCACGATCACCGCACTGCGGCGGCCGGCCTCAAGCTCCACACTTAGGTCGCCGAGGAGCACGCGCAGGAAGCGCGCGACGCGCTCGAGCGCCTCCTCCAGAGTGGCGGCCGAGAGCGTCGCCCGGCACAGCAGCTCGAAGCTGCCGCGCCGCAGGGGATGGGAAAACAGCGCGAAGCCTTCGTCGTCGAGCCGCTCGTTGATCAACCGGTAGAGCGCGGCGTAGCGCGCGACGGGAATGCGTGCTTCGCGATCGCCCATCCAGGACTTGGCAATTCCTGCATGTTCGAGCAGCTCGTCGGGATTGAGCCCGGCGCGCCCAATACCGGCCAGCATACCCGTGACAAAGCCGATCGCGACGGTGGACGGCGCTCCGCGCGGCTTGCGTTGATTTGCCAAGTTCCGGGCCATATTGGCAAATTATGCATAGTTCTCGTCGATTTGTGTCATGACAGGCGCTACCGGCCCTGCCTATCATGGACGCCCTGCCGCGCACCTCGGGAGCTGCCGCCATGACCGATCTGTCCGTCGCCGCAAAACTTCTTCCCTACAAGCCCAAGCACAAGGTCCGCTTCGTCACCGCGACCTCGCTGTTCGACGGCCACGATGCCTCGATCAACATCATGCGCCGCATCCTGCAGGCGACCGGCGCCGAGGTGATCCACCTCGGCCATAACCGCTCGGTGGAAGAGATCGTCAACGCCGCGCTGCAGGAGGACGCGCAGGGCATCGCCGTGTCGTCCTACCAGGGCGGCCACGTCGAGTTTTTCAAGTACATGATCGACCTGCTGCGCCAGCGTGGCGGCGCCGAGATCAAGGTCTTCGGCGGCGGCGGCGGCGTCATCGTGCCGGCCGAAGCGGCCGAGCTGCATGCCTACGGCGTGACCCACCTCTATTCGGTCGAAGACGGACAGAAGCTGGGTCTGCAGGGCATGATCAACGACATGGTGCAGCGCTGCGACGTCGACCTCGGCAAGCGCGCGCCGCAGGACGTCTCCGCGCTCGAGGCGTCCGACCGTGCCGAGCGGCTGCGCAACCTTGCCCAGGTGATCACGGCCCTGGAGAACGACGCCTGGCCGGAGAAGGCGCGCAAGGCACTGCTGGCGAAAGCCGCCGCTGCCGCTGCGACGCCCGCGCTGGGCATCACCGGTACCGGCGGCGCCGGCAAGAGTTCGCTGACCGACGAGCTGATCCGCCGCTTCCGCCTCGACCAGGACGACAGCCTGAAGATCGCCGTGATCTCCATCGACCCGTCGCGCAAGCGCACCGGCGGCGCGCTGCTGGGCGATCGCATCCGCATGAACGCGATCGGCCATCCCAACGTCTACATGCGCTCGCTGGCCACGCGCGACACCGGCAGCGAGATTTCCAAGGCGCTGCCCGACGTGATCGCCGCCTGCAAGGTGGCCGACTTCGATCTCATCGTGGTCGAGACCTCGGGCATCGGCCAGGGCGACGCCGCCATCGTGCCCCATGTCGACGTCTCGATGTACGTGATGACCCCGGAGTTCGGTGCCGCCAGCCAGCTCGAGAAGATCGACATGCTGGATTTCGCCGACTTCGTCGCCATCAACAAGTTCGACCGCAAAGGTGCCGAGGACGCGCTGCGCGACGTGCGCAAGCAGTACCAGCGCAACCGCGAGCGCT
>CAYTFA010000464.1:0-2275 GCA_964436755.1 uncultured Rhodocyclaceae bacterium
AGGCGCACCTTGAAGTCGTGCGTGCCAACAAGCTCGACTCCTGCTATCTGCGGCCGATCGCCTTCTACGGTTCGGAGAAGATGGGCGTCTCGCCCAAGGGCGCCAAGACGCACGTCGCCATCGCCGCCTGGCCGTGGGGCGCCTACCTCGGCGAGGAAGGCATGGAGAAGGGCATCCGGGTCAAGACCTCCAGCTTCACGCGCCACCACGTAAACGTCTCGATGTGCCGCGCCAAGTATGCGGGCACCTACGCCAACTCGATCCTCGCCAACATGGAAGCCACCGACGACGGCTACGACGAGGCCCTGCTGCTCGACGTCGACGGCTTCGTCGCCGAGGGCGCCGGCGAGAACCTGTTCGTGATCAAGGATGGCCAGATCTACGAGCCGGAAATTGCCTCCGCGCTGATCGGCATCACCCGTGCCACGGTGCATACCCTGGCCAGGGAGCTCGGCTACAGCGTGATCTCCAAGCGCCTGACGCGCGACGACATCTACATCGCCGACGAAGCCTTCTTTACCGGCACGGCCGCGGAGGTGACGCCGATACGCGAACTCGACAATCGCCAGATCGGCGCGGGCCGCCGCGGCCCGATCACGACCCAGATCCAGAGCCTGTTCTTCGACGTGGTCAATGGCAAGGTTCCCGCCCACGCCGACTGGCTGAGCAAGGTTTGAGAGGAAGCCCTTCATGACCAGCATCGACGAAACCCGGCGCACGGTCGACGTCACCGCGCACGACCTGCCGCTTGCCTGTCCGCGTCCCGGCGCCCCGCTCTGGGCCCGCCACCCGCGCGTCTTCATCGACGTCCTCAAGGTCGCCTCGGGCGAAGCAGCCTGCCCGTACTGCGGGACCCAGTACCGATTCACCGGCGAGCGGCCAAAGGGCCACCACTGAAGATCCTCGTCGTCGCCCCTTCGTGGATCGGCGATACCCTGCTCGCGCAACCTTTGCTGACCCTGCTCAAGCGGCAGGCCGCGGAGGCACGAATCGATGTGTTGGCACCGTCATGGGTGGCGCCGGTGCTGGCGCGCATGCCGGAGACGGACACCGTGATCGACAATCCGTTCGGGCACGGTACGCTGGCCCTTGGCGCGAGGCGTGCACTCGGTCGGCGGCTCGCCGGCGCCGGCTACGCGCGTGCCTACGTGCTGCCGAACTCGTGGAAATCGGCGCTGGTACCGTTCTTCGCCGCCATACCGCTGCGCATCGGCTACATCGGCGAAGCCCGCTTCGGCCTCCTCAATCGGCCCGTGCGCCTCGATGCGGCGCGCCACCCGCAGCAACTGCAACGCTACGCGGCGCTCGCCGGGCCACTGCCCGCGGAACTCCCGCTGCCGCGGCTGGAATCGACACCCGAAATGCAGGATCAGGCGCGAAAGGCCCTTGGCCTCGAGGCAGGTGTCCGTCCCGTCGTCCTCTGCCCCGGGGCGGAATTCGGCCCGGCCAAGCGCTGGCCGACCCGGCATTTCGCCACCCTCGCGGAACGACTGGCAGTACGCGGGCATGCGGTGTGGCTGGTCGGGTCGGACAAGGATGCGCCGCTCGGACGCGAGATCGCGGCCCTCAGTGGCGGCGCCGCCGTCGATCTATGCGGCCGCACCTCGCTCACGCAGGTGATCGACCTGATCGCCGGTGCCGCCTGCGTGGTCAGCAACGACTCGGGGCTGATGCACGTGGCAGCGGCGCTCGGCCGGCCCCTCGTCGCCCTTTACGGCTCGTCGTCGCCCGACTACACGCCGCCGGCAACCCCCGCGGCGCGCATCCTTTCGCGGCAGCTCCCGTGCGCCCCGTGCTTCAAGCGCGAATGCCCGCTCGGCCATTTCGACTGCCTGGAAGGACTGGCTCCGGCAGTCGTCGAAGCGGCCGTAACGGAAGCGCTCTGAGATGAGCGACCGCAAGCTGTTCGCCAGCCCGCAGGATGCGGAAGCGGCGTTCTACGACGCCCTCGAGCGCTGCGATCTCGACGCAATGATGGCGGTGTGGGCCGAGGACGAGGAAGTGGTGTGCGTCCATCCCGGCGGGCCGCGCCTGGTCGGCTATGCGACGGTACGCGACGCATGGCAGCGTGTCTTCGCCAACGGCCGCAAGCTGCGCGTGCAAATCGTGCAGCAGACCTCGATCACGACGCCGTTCGCGATGGTCAGCACCTTGCTCGAGCACATCTCGGCGCGCGGCGAGGACGCGACGAGCGCTCCGGTTGCAGCCACCAACGTCTATGTGCGCGGCGCCATCGGCTGGCGCATGGTCGCCCACCACGCCTCGCCCATTCCGC
>CAYTFA010000465.1:0-2271 GCA_964436755.1 uncultured Rhodocyclaceae bacterium
ACGCGTCCAGGACGCGGCGGTTGGATCGGCGCGCCGCGGCGCGCCGGACGATGTCGAGGTACTGCGGAATCACCACGCGCTCCGACCACCGGTCGGCGTACGCGCGATAGCCGGCGCGCGAGCGCTGCGCGCGATGCGACGCATCCTGCTGCAGGCGGCGCATCGCGCCCAGCAACTCGTCCTGCGTCTCGAACAGCTCACCACCCCCCGACTGCTCGACGATCTCCGGGAATGGCCCCAACCGGCGGGCGATGACCGGCGTTCCCTGGCGAAACGACTCGATGAGGACGATGCCGAACGTCTCGAAGCAGAGCGACGGGACGACGAGGGCGAGCGCATGCTGATAGTACTGGCGCAACGCCTCGGGCGCGACCCGCCCGAGGAACTTCACGTTAGGCATCCCCTGCGCGAGCTGCTGCAGGGGCGCCATGTAGTTCCCGTCGCCGGCAATGAGGAGGTCGGCGTCGGGGAAGCGGCGAAAGACGGGGATGACATCCTGCAATCCCTTGATGATCTCGAGCCGCCCGACGAAGAATAAATACGGGCGATCGTGCGGGGTGGCGCCCACCGGCTGCGGCGCATCTTCCTGCTCGGGATCGGGGAGGAAGTACGGCAGGACCTCCATCTCGCGCGTGAAGCCGAACTCGCGGTGCTTGCGCCGCGAGAACTCGCTCATGGCGATGATCGCGTCGACGTGCGAGAGTTCGCGCTCGAGGTAGCCGGTCCCGCGCCAGAGTTGCGGTGGGCGCCGGTACGCGAGCGTGCACTTGACGCACTCGCGCCCTGTGCACAGCTCGCGGTTGTGGCGCCACAGGACATGGGTGGGACAGACGAGCCAATGCTCGTGTGCCATGTACAGCGTGACGGCATCGCCACCGTAGTGCAGCACGCCGGGACCGCCGAGCAGCGAGACGTTGTGGAAGTTGACCACGTCGTACCGCCCGTCGCCCACGATGCGTGCGAGTCGCCTGCCGTTCACCACCGGTCGCCCGAGCTGTTGCGTGAGCACCGCCGAGAGCATGGGCACCGACGACTTGAGCCGGATGACCTCGACCCCCTCGTCGTCATCGTGCATCGGCACGTCGGGTTCGGGCGTGGCGCGCAGCAGGTTGTACGCATCGGCATCGTGCACCACGGTCACGTGGTGACCGCGCTTCACGAGCCCGCGTGACAGGCGCTGGATCCCGATCCCGTCCCCTCCGAAGTTGTAGGGCGGGTAGAACGTGGTGAGCATGAGGAAACGGAGCGCACTCACGCGGCCGCCTCCTCGAGCGCGCCGAGTGCTGCTCGCGCCCCCGCCTCCCAGGTAAGGCGCCGCGTCTGCGCGAGCGCCACCGCCCCTAACGAGTTGCGCAGGGCCGGATCGATGGCCAGGCGCCGCATCGCGTCGGTGAGCGCCGCCAGGTCGCCCGGCACCACGAAGATCCCGCCGCCGGCCAGCAGCTCGGGAAGCGGGCTCTCCGTCGTGGCAATGACGGGTGCGCCGCAGGCCGCCGCCTCGACGGCCGGCAACCCGAACCCCTCGCACTCGGACGGAAGGAGCGCGGCGATCGCGCCCGCGTGTAGCTGGCGGAGTCGATCATCGGCCACGAAGCCGGTCCAGTGCACCAGCGCCTCGGTGCCGCACTCCGCCACGATCGCCCGCAACTTCCCGGATTCACCGTGGAATACGTCGCCCGTGAGCGTCCCCACGAGCAGGAGGTGCGGCGGATGGGGCAGCGATCGGGCGAGCGCGGCATGCGCACGCAGGATCAGGTCGAGCCGTTTGTGCGGGTTGAATCCCCCGACGTAGGTGAACCCCCCCGACGCATCCGGCACGCCCACTTCGCGCGCCGCCGCACGGCTCTCGTCGGGCGAGACGGGATGGTACGCGTCGGCTGGCGCCTCGACCGCCACGCGCAGGCGCGAGGGGGCGATCCCCAGGACGCGCTCGAGGTCGCGGCGCGCATAGTCCGACACCGTGAGCACGAGCCGGCTCTGGGCGATGGCGAGCTTCACCTTGAGCTTCCAGAACAGGCGCGCGCGCGCCGACGGCAGCGTGAGGTGCGGGAATCGCTCGGCGATGGCGTCGTGAATCGTCACGACGGCGCGCACGCCAGGCGGGAGCGGAAAGTACGTGTAGACCGAAGGCGAGAAGAAGACGTCGGGTCGCACGGCGCGCACGGCGCGCGTGAGGCGCAGCATGTCGCTCACGCTGCGCGCGCCATCGGCTGCCGCGGCCAGCGTCGGTGAGGCATCGAGGGCGACTTCCACGTGTTCCACGTTTGGCGC
>CAYTFA010000466.1:0-2266 GCA_964436755.1 uncultured Rhodocyclaceae bacterium
CGGTGCGCGCCACGCCGTAGGCGATCGAGCGGTTGGAGAGCAGCCCCGTGACGAGGATCTTCTTGCCGGAGAGGAATCCCATGGGCGCATTATACTTTCCTGCCGATGCGCCTCCTCCTCGTGGCCGCGCTCCTCCTCTCCGGCTGCGGCGACGCCTGGAACGATCCGTATCCCGCCGCCGATCGCGGGCGGAGCATCCTCTATACCTCGTTCGTCGACCGTCCCAAGCACCTCGACCCGGCCTCGACGATCACCGAGGACGAGTCCAAGTTCACGCGGCAGGTCTACGAGCCGCCGATCCAGTACCACTACCTGAAGCGCCCCTACGAGCTGGTGCCGCCGACTGCCGAAGCCGTGCCGCAGCCGCGCTACCTCGATGCGCAGGGTCGGCCGCTGCCGGCCGGCGCCGACGCGACGCGCATCGCCTTCACCGACTACGTGATCGCCATCCGCCCCGGCATCCGCTACCAGCCGCACCCGGCCTTCGCGCGCACCGCCGACGGCAGCTATGCCTACCACGCGCTGGGCGCCGGCGAACTCGCCGCGGTGGCCACGCTGGCCGACTTTCCGCTGCGCGATACGCGCGAGCTGACCGCCGACGACTACGTCTATGGCATCAAGCGGCTGGCGCACCCTCGCTTGCATTCGCCCATCCTCGGCCTCATGGGCGAGTACGTGGTCGGCCTCGAGTCCTATGCGGCAACGCTGCGCGCGTCGGCGCCGGCCAGGCGCGGCGATACCTGGATCGACCTGCGCGAATTTCCGCTGGAGGGCGTGCAGGCGCTCGACCGCTATCGCTACCGCATCCGCGTCAAGGGCAAGTACCCGCAGTTCCTCTACTGGCTGGCGATGCCCTTTTTTGCGCCCATGCCCTGGGAGGCGGACCGTTTCCACAGCCAGCCGGGGATGGCGCAGAAGAACCTGACGCTCGACTGGTACCCGATCGGGACCGGACCCTACATGCTGACGGAAAACAATCCGAACGCGCGCATGGTGCTCGAGCGCAACCCCAATTTCCGCGGCGAAACCTACCCCTGCGAGGGCGAGGCGGGCGACCGCGAGGCTGGACTGCTGGCCGACTGCGGGCAGGCGCTGCCCTTCATCGACAAGGTGGTGTTCACCCGCGAGAAGGAGCAGATCCCCTACTGGAACAAGTTCCTCCAGGGCTACTACGACGCCTCGGGGATTTCCTCGGATTCCTTCGACCAGGCGGTGCAAGTGCAGTCGGGCGAGGTGACGCTCTCCGACGAGATGCGCGCGCAGGGCATCGTGCTCACCACCTCGGTGGCGACCTCGAGCATGTACATGGGATTCAACTGGCTGGATCCGCTGGTGGGCGGCAGCGGCGAAGCGGCGCGCAAGCTGCGCCAGGCGATCGCCATCGCCATCGACCAGGAGGAATTCATCTCCATCTTCCAGAACGGCCGCGGCATTGCCGCGCAGGGGCCGATCCCGCCCGGCATCTTCGGCCACCGCGAAGGGGCGGCCGGCATCGACCGTCAGGTCTACGACTGGGTGGACGGCCAGCCGCGGCGCAAGCCGCTGGCCGAGGCGCGCCGCCTGCTGGCGGAAGCGGGCTGGCCCAACGGACGCAACGCGCGCAGCGGCGAACCACTGGTGATCAACCTCGACACAACGGCTACCGGCGTCGGCGCCAAGGCGCGCATCGACTGGCTCAACAAGCAGTTCGCCAAGCTCGACATCCAGCTCGTGATCCGCAGCACCGACTACAACCGCTTCCAGGAGAAGGTGCGCAAGGGCGCCGTGCAATTGTTCTACTTCGGCTGGAACGCCGACTATCCGGATCCGGAAAACTTCATGTTCCTGCTATACGGAAAACAGGGCAAGGTGAAGCATGGCGGCGAGAACGCGGCGAACTACGAGAATGCCGAGTACGACCGCCTGTTCGAGCGCATGAAGGCGATGGAGAACGGCGCCGAACGCCAGCGCCTGATCGATGCGATGACCGAGATCCTGCGCCGCGACGCGCCGTGGATCTGGGGCTTCCACCCCAAGGATTACAGCTTGCGCCACGCGTGGCTCGGCAACCGCAAGCCGTCCAAGGTCGGCCACAACACGCTCAAGTACCAGCGCATCGACACTGCCTTGCGCGAGCGGAAGCGCGCGGAATGGAACCGCCCCGTGCTATGGCCGCTGCTGCTGGTTGCCGCGCTGATCGCCGTCGTGGCGTGGCCGGCCTGGCGCGGCTATCGGCGTCGCGAATCCTCCACGGCGCGCTGAGCGCGGGCTAGGGCGCCAGCGGTTC
>CAYTFA010000467.1:0-2258 GCA_964436755.1 uncultured Rhodocyclaceae bacterium
TCGTCATCGTCGACGAGGCGCATACGTGTGCCGAGGGTGCCTCCGGATCGGGCGCACAGCAGCAACGGCACCGCCTGGTGAAGGAACTGGCAAGCGATCCGGAGCGCCACCTGATCCTCTGTACGGCCACCCCGCACAGCGGCGTCGAAGCCGCTTTCTACTCGCTGTTGGCGCTGCTCGATCCTGCCTTTGCATCCATTCCCGAGAACCTCGGGAGCCAGCAGAACGAGCCGCTTCGTCGCCGCATCGCACGGCACTTTGTGCAGCGGCGGCGCGGGGATGTCGTTCAGTTCTCGGATGAGCGGACCGACTTCCCCAGGCGACCACCGACGTTGGAGTTGCCCTACACACTGTCCCCGGCGTACCGCTCGCTCCTCGATCGCGTGCTGGACTACGCGACCGAGATGGTGCGCTCGACTGAAGGAGCCACGCGCTTCCAGCAGCGCGTCCGCTGGTGGGCAGCCCTGGCGCTCTTGCGCTGCGTGGGATCGAGTCCGCTGGCAGCAGCCGCGGCTCTGCGTACCCGCGCAGGCGGCGCCGGCGAATCCGAGGGGGACCTCGCCGAGGTGGAAGAACGTGGGCTTCGCGCCGTGTTCGACCAGGAAGCCAGCGAATCAGCCGACGAGGACGACGCCGTCCCAGGAGCCGACGCCACGACCGAGGAATCGCCAGATGCCCGGGAGCGCAGGCGTCTCCTGGACATGGCCCGAGACGCCGAACGGCTGGCGGGCGACGGCGACAACAAACTGGGTCGGCTCGTGCCACAGGTGGAAGCGCAGCTCGATGAAGGCTTCAGCCCGATTGTCTTCTGCCGGTACATCGCAACCGCTGACTACGTTGCCGCGGAGTTGCAGAAGCGGCTCAACCGCCGAGGCCGGCCTGCGGTGTCGGTGGAATCGGTTACTGGCGTCCTGCCGCCCGAGGTTCGCAAGCAGCGCGTCGAACTGCTCGGCGAAGCGCCGCGTCGTGTGCTGGTCGCCACCGACTGCTTGTCCGAGGGCATCGACCTCCAGCACAGCTTCGACGCCGTCATCCACTATGACTTGAGCTGGAACCCGACGAGGCACGAGCAGCGCGACGGCCGTGTCGACCGGTATGCGCAGCCTTCGCCGGAAGTCCGAAGCATCCTCGTCTACGGCCAGGACAACCCGGTCGATGGCGCCGTCCTCCGCGTCATCATCCGCAAGGCCGAACAGATCCGGCAGACCCTGGGCATCTCGGTACCGGTGCCCACCGATTCGGACAAGGTGCTGGAGGCCATTCTCGAAGCCGTGCTGCTGAAACGGGAAGACAATCGCCAGCTGCAGTTCGAGTTCGACCAGGCCGAGCAACAGCTCGGGTGGAACAGCGCGGTCGAACGGGAGCAGCGCAGCCGGACCATCTTTGCCCAGCACGCCATGCACCCCGAGGAGGTGATGGCTGAGCTGAGGGAGGCAACAGCAGCGGTCGGGAACTCTGACGACGTACAGCGATTCGTGACCGAGGCCACCGCACGGCTCGGTCAGCCGCTGGGCAACGAGCGAGGTGCCTTCGTCGTCGATCTCTCGGATGGCTCCGTTTTGCCCGACGCAGTGAAGGAGGGCAGTGGGCTCACCGGACGCCGGCGCATCGGGTTCCACCTGCCCGTGCCGCAGGACGCGGTCCACGTGCCTCGCGTCCATCCGCTCGTCGAGTCACTCGCCAACCACCTGATTGGTTCGGCCCTGGAAGGCATCACGGAGGGTGCGGCTGCCCGCTCCGCTGCAATACGGTCACGGGCCGTGAAGCAGACAACAAAACTGCTGCTCCTTCGCATTCGATTCCAGCTCGATGTCACCCGGCGGGGTGACACCGAGGCGCTGCTGGCGGAGGAATGCCTCGTCTTCGGATACCGGGGCGACGCGCAATCGCCGAATTGGCTGGCTCCAGACGAAGCCATGGCGCTCCTGGCGGCGCGAGCTGATGCCAACGTGCCGGAAGGCCAGCGGCTGGCCTGGCTTCAGAGAGCCATCGATGCGCTGCCGGCGCTCCAGCCCGCGATCGAACAACGAGCGAGAGAACGAGCGGACGAGCTGGTCACGTCCCACGATCGGGTCCGAAAAGCCGCCGGCCTGACCCACATTCGATATCGCGTGGAGCCGCACCTGCCGGCTGACGTCCTGGGCTGCTACATCATCGCACCGGTGGTGGCGGACTGATGGCACGGCGCGCGATCGACTCTCGCCCCACGGTCCGTTCCGAAGGCGGCCTGCTGCCTCCGGACCTCCTCGACCGTGTGA
>CAYTFA010000468.1:0-2258 GCA_964436755.1 uncultured Rhodocyclaceae bacterium
TGCGCATCGAGCAGGGCCACGAAGTGCAGCGCCCGTCGCTGGTGCGACTGCGCGCGCGCATGGCCGGCGGCGCGGCGGACATCGAAGTGGGCGGCTCGGTGGTGGCGACGGTGCGCGGCGAGCTGGCCTGAACGACTTGGCGGGCAACACGCCCTTCGCGCCGCGGGATGGTTTTCCTGTCGTCGACGCGCTGATCGCGCAGCACTCGGCGTCGCTGGGGCGGGACTTCGATGCCTACCGCAATCACGTCTGCCGCGTGCTGAACTTCTTCCTCGCGCTGGGCGCGCCGGACGAGGGTTTGCCGGAGGCGGTGGCGATCGCGGCGGCCTTCCATGATCTGGGCATCTGGACCGATGCCACCTTCGACTACCTGGAGCCTTCCGTGCGGCTGGCGTCGGCGCACCTCGTGCGCATGGGCCGCGAGGCGCTGCTGCCGGAGGTGGCGGCCATCATCGTCGAGCACCACAAGCTGCGCCCCTATCGCGGTCCGTTCGCGGCAAGCGTCGAGCGCTTCCGCCGCGCGGACCTGGTGGACCTTTCGCTGGGTACGCTGCGCTGCGGACTGGCGCCGGAAGTCGTGGGGGCTGTGCGCGCTGCGCTGCCTAACGCGGGCTTCCATGCCCGCCTGCTCCAGCTCACGGCGCGCCAGTTCCTGCGCACGCCGTGGCGGCCACTGCCGATGATGCGCTGGTAGCTAGCGTCCGAGCCGGTAGACGGCGAGGCTGCCGAGGAAATTCTGCTCCTCGGTGACGAGGCGTCCGGCCTCGTCGAGCACCTGCCGCTCGCGGATGACGAGCCCGATCTTGGCGCAAAGGGACTCGAAATCGAGGATGGTGAAGAAGCGCAAATTGGGCGTGTCGAACCACTCGTAGGGCAGGTCCTCGGACACCGGCATGCGCCCGCCCATTACCGCCATGCGGTTCTTCCAGTAGGCGAAGTTGGGGAAGCTGACCACGGCTTCGCGGCCGACGCGCAGCATCTCGCGCAGGATGCCCTCGGTGTGGCGCACGGTCTGCAGCGTGCGCGAGAGCACGACGTGGTCGAAGGTGGCATCGTCGAAGCCGGCCAGGCCGCGTTCGAGGTCGCCCTGGATCACGTTGATGCCGTTGCCGATGGCGGCAAGCACCGCAGCGTCCTCCAGTTCGACGCCATAGCCCTTGGCACCGCGCTCGTCGATCAGGCGGCGCAGCAGTGCGCCATCGCCGCAGCCGAGGTCGAGCACGGTTTCACCGGGCTGCACCCAGCCGGCGATGAGGTCGAAATCGGCCCGTTCCAGTTGAACGGCCTTTCCCCCGCCCCCTTCCCCGAGGGAGGGGGTGACGGTGGTTCGCCGCTCGCGCGGTTCCATGCCGTTGACTGCGCCGCCTTTGGACGGCCTGGCGGCGGCGCTCATAGCGATATCCTTTTCAGGTAGGCGTCGACCAGCCCATGGTAGTGCGGGTCGTCCATCAGGAAGGAATCGTGGCCGTGCTCGCTCTGCACCTCGGCGTAGGCGACGTGCTGGCCGTTGTGCACCAGCGCATTGACGATCTCGCGCGAGCGGTCGGGCGAGAAGCGCCAGTCGCTGGAAAAGGCCACGACGAGGAACTCCGCCGTGGCCGTGGCAAGGGCCTTGGCCAGATCGCCGCCGGCGACGCGCGCCGGATCGAAGTAGTCGAGCGCCCGCGTCATCAGCAGGTAGGTGTTGGCGTCGAAGTAGCCGGCGAACTTGTCGCCCTGGTAGTGCAGGTAGGACTCGACCTCGAACTCGACGTCGAAGCCGTAGCTGCCCGCCTCGGGACGCCGCTTGCGACCGAACTTCTCGGCCATCTGGTCCTCGGCGAGGTAGGTGATGTGGCCGAGCATGCGCGCCAGGCGCAGGCCGCGCCAGGGATGCACGCCGTGCTCATAGTAGTGGCCGCCATGGAAATCCGGATCGGTGAGGATGGCCTGGCGCGCGACGTCGTTGAAGGCGATGTTCTCCGCCGTGAGGTTGGGCGCGGCGGCGATCACGATGGCATGGCGCACGCGCTCGGGGTAGGTGATGGCCCAACGCATCGCCTGCATGCCGCCGAGGCTGCCGCCCATCACCGCCGCCCACTGGCGAATGCCAAGGTGGTCGGCGAGGCGCGCCTGGGCATGGACCCAATCGACCACCGCCACCATGGGGAAGTCCGATCCCCAGGGCTTGCCCGTCGCAGGGTTGATCGACTTCGGCCCGGTGGAGCCGTGGCAGCCGCCGAGGTTGTTCACGCCGACGACGAAGAAGCGGTCGGTAT
>CAYTFA010000469.1:0-2258 GCA_964436755.1 uncultured Rhodocyclaceae bacterium
CGGCCAGCGGGTTGCGCAGCAGGACCTGCATCAGTGCGCCGGACAGCGCAAGCAGCCCGCCGCAGGCGAAGGCGGCCAGGGCACGCGGCAGGCGCAGGCCCTGGATAACTTCGACGGCGAGCCCCCCCGAGCCGCCGCCCAGCGCCGTCGCCAGGTCGGCGATGCCCACCGGCAGGGTACCGGCCGACAGCGCCAGCAGCAGGCAGCCGGCGGCGAGGCCGAGCAGGGCGGCGAGGACGGCGAGGGCACGACGGCGCGAGGGCATGGCTACCCGGCTAGGCGCCCCGTGGCAGGCGGCGTTGGGGGTGGCGGGCAGGGCTCATCTGAAGCGGTACTCCGCGGAAACGTACAGGCTGCGCTCGGGCAGCGGGAACACGTTGTAGCGGGTCGCCGCGAACTGGCTCTTGACCGCGTAGGCGTAGTACTTGCGGTTGGTGAGGTTGTTCACGGTCAGGGCCAGCAGCATGTCGCCGGTATCGTGATCGAGCCTGAAATTGACCAGAGTGTAGGCCGGTATCGTGGTGCCGAGGCTGTTGGCCTCGTCGTTATCCAGGTACTGCTCGCCGACATAGGTCACGCTTGCCTTGGCATGGGTCCTGGGCAGGAAGCGCCAATCGGCGCCGAGGTTGAACTTGCGCTTCGGTACCAGCGGCACGTTCTTGCCGGCGATGACGTTATTCAGCAGGCCGAAGGTGCCCGGGAAGACGCCGTCGAGGAAGCGTGCTTCGGTCCAGGTCGCGCTGCCGTCGAGGCGCAGTCCGTCGGCCGCCTGCCAGCGTCCTTCGAGTTCCACGCCCTGCCGGCGCGAGGGTGGCAGGTTGGTGTTGCCGATTCCGTTGGTGAAGGCGTCGAGGTGAATCTCGTCCTGTATGTCATTGCGATACACGGCGGCCTTTGCCGAGCTTCCCGCTGCCGACCACTGCAGGCCGAGTTCGTGCAGGCGGTTGGTCTGCGGGCGCAGGAACTGGAACTGGTTGTTGAAGGCGGGGTCGGTCTCGTAAATTTCGTCGACGTTGTTGAAGCGGAACGAGCGCGCGACTTTGGCAAATGCCGACCATTGCGCCGACATGCGATAGCGTCCGCCGAGTTCCCAGGCCGACTGCCAGCGCTGCGCGGAATCGGCTGCGGCAGCCGTCGGACAGAAGCCGAAGGGGCAGGTCGCGGTGAGGTCGACGCTGTTGTTCGCGGCAAGCTTCTGCCGCTCGCGGCGCGCGCCGGCAAGGACGCTGAAACGGTCGCCGACGTCCACGGTCTCCTGAACGTAGAAGCCCAGGTTGCTCTGGCGCGCGGCCACCTTGCTGTAGGGCTGGCTCATGAGGCCGAGGGCGACGGCATCGCGCGCTGCATAGTCCCAGTCCTGCCAGTCGGCACCCAGTACCAACTGGCTTTTGGCGCCAAACAAGGCATGGGGCAGGCGCAGGCGCGGCGAAAGCGAGTCGAGCGTCATGTCGCTCAGGCGTGCGAACTGGCGCGCCGCCGAATAGATCCATTGCTCACGCGTCCGCCGCGTGAAGTCCACGGCAAGATCGCCGAAGTCGAAGCGGTGCCGCCAGTCGAGCGCGAACTGTGCGCCCCTGCGAGCGGAATCGTCGTTCGGCGTCGGCGTGCCGCGGCGGTCGGTCGCCAGGTCGTCGCGGCCGACTGCCGGTTCCACCTGGCGGAAACCGGGCAGGCGCATGGTCATCCAGTTGGCATCAAGGCCCAGCCGCAGCGAACCGGTACCGTAGTCGTATCCCGCCTTGAGCGTGGCGTTGGTCTGGCGCGCATGGTTGTTCACCCGGTAGCCGTCGCTCTCGTAGTGGCTGCCACCGACGCTCAGGCCGAAGGCGCCGGCCTTGCGGTTGGCACCGGCCTGGAACTCGCGGGTGTTGTAGCTGCCGAAACGCCCGCCGACCATGGCCGGATCGCCTTCTCCGGGAGCGCGGCTGACGATGTTGATGACGCCGCCGCCGGCGCCTTCGCCGAACTGCACCGCACCCGAGCCGCGCAGAATCTCGATGCGCTCGATGGAACCGAGCGGGATCGACGACCAGTTGACGTTGGCCTGGTCCAAGTCGGTCAGGCGGCGTCCGTCGAGGAGTATCAGGGTGTTCTGTCCGGCCGTTGCGCCGAAGCCGCGGATATCGACGGTGGCGCTGATGCCGCCATTGCCATTGACGTCCTGCAGCGTGATCCCCGCCTGTTCGGCGAGCAGGGCGGGCAGCGACGGTGCGGCACTGGCGCGGATTTCTTCGGCACCGAGGACCGTGATCGACAGC
>CAYTFA010000470.1:0-2256 GCA_964436755.1 uncultured Rhodocyclaceae bacterium
TTTTGTGTGGTGGATAAGTATATTGAGGTGCATCAGGGCACCCAGGCCTGGCTGGTGCGCACGTCCCTGTCGGAACTGGAAGCGGACCTCGACCCCGAGGCTTTCTGGCGCATCCACCGCAGCATCCTGGTGCGCGTGCAGGCCATCGCCGACGTCAAGCGCGACCTGATGGGCCGGTTCTGGGTGCATCTCGCCGCCGGCGGCGCGCCGCTGCCCGTGAGCCGCACGCACGCCCACCTTTTCCACCGCAACTAGCCCGCCGAGGAGTCCCATGAGCACGACATCCACCGTCCTGGTCACCGGCTGTTCCAGCGGCATCGGCGCCGCGCTGGCCTTCGAGCTCCACCGCCGCGGCTGGGTGGTGTATGCCACGGCGCGGCGCCCCGAGCAGGTCCAGGCGCTGGCCGATGCCGGGCTGCGCGCGCTGGCGCTCGACGTCAACGACGGCGCCAGCATCGCCGCCGCCGTGGAGGCCGTGCGCGCCGGCCACGGCCACCTCGACATGCTGGTGAACAACGCCGGCTACGGCCTCGCCGGCGCCGCCGCCGACCTCGACGCCGAGGCCCTACGCCGCCAGTTCGAAACCAACGTGATCGCCCCGATCCAGCTCGCGCGCGCCTTCCTGCCGCTGATGCTGCCGCGCCGCCGTGGCCGCATCGTCAATGTCGGCAGCGTCTCCGGCATCCTCACCACGCCCTTCGCCGGCGCCTACTGCGCCAGCAAGGCCGCGCTGCATGCGCTGACCGACGCCCTGCGCCTGGAACTCGGCCCCTTCGGCATCCACGCCGTCTGCGTGCAGCCCGGCGCCGTGACCTCGCGCATCGGCGAGACGGGTACCGAATACCTGGTGCTGCCCGAGGATTCGCTCTACGCGCCGATCGCGCGCAACGTGCGCGGCCGCGCCATGGCGTCGCAGAAGGGCGCGATGGACGCCGCCGAGTTCGCCCGCGGAGTGGTGGAGCAACTGCTGCGCGATCCGCCGCCCGCCGTGATCCGCCGCGCACCGCACAGCGTGCGCATGCCCTTCCTCAAGCGCTGGCTGCCGACGGGGATGCTCGACAGGAAGCTGCGCAAGACCTTCGGGCTGGATCGGCTGAAGCCGTAAGGGCTCAGTGCGCTGGGCGGGCGGGCCGCAAGCCCGTCGCGCTCGAGGTCGCGCCTGCCGCTTGGAAGGGCATCCTGGGGCGAACCGATGACGAACGCGTGGGCGCCGACGGCCATACCGCACCCGGCTGGCAAATTTTCCCCAACTTGCTCAAAAGAGGTAAATATTTACCCCGAAGGGTGGATATCTCGCTCATCGAAATCTCGGTAGATTACGACCTCAAGACCGAGGTTTCCGCTGCGGGCTAAATCATCCTTTTTCTCCACCGGCCCCTAGACGACGGCAGCCAGGCTTCTCCAAACACCCGCCATTCGTCCAGATGAACCGCTTACCCGTCCAGGCACGCCTGTACAAAGTCCTGTTGCAAGCCCGTCTGGGCGCCTTGTTCTTTGCCCTCGCGGTCGCCCTAAGCTTCGGCTGGGCGGTCTGGAACACACCCGACATCCCGCGCACGTTACTGCTCTTCTACGCAGCACTTGCGGCTGCGGCGTGCGTCTACGGCATCTTCATTGCCCTGAGCGAAAAGCGCTACATTCCCTGGCTGGGGAACGCACTGACCGTTCTCGCCGGAATCAATATCACCACCGGGCTCGTGCTCAATGGCGCCCTGGCGATCAGTGCACTCCCCGTATTCATTGCGCTGTCGCTCGTGCTCGGCGATCGGAAGTTCTTCTTTGCCAATACGGGCTGGATGCTGGTCGCAGCCGCATATGTGCTGCTCTGGAAGGCCATGCCCTCGGAGCTGCCCACGGCGACTCGGTCGTTCCTTTCCAGTGCCGTCATTGCAGCCATTGGCCTGGTCTTCTATCGGCTCTTCGAGATCTATTTGCGTGAGCAGGAGGCGCAGCGCGCAGAGCTGGAACGCGCCCAGCGCATCGCTCGCCTTGGCAGCTTCTCCATGCGGGAAAGCACGGAGCAGTTCTTCTATTCCGGTGAAACCGCCAGGCTTTTTGGTCTAAGCGACCGGTGCGAATGTCACTTGGAGGAATTGCTTTCCCGCGTGCATCCGGCCGACCGGCAGGCAGTCGAAACCGCCTGGCGAGCTGCCTTGCAGGGCGCTCCCTACGACATGACCTACCGCATCCTGGTGAATGATCAAGTTCTCTGGGTTCGAGCCCTGGTCGACTTTACGTTCGACACGAATGGGCAGG
>CAYTFA010000471.1:0-2238 GCA_964436755.1 uncultured Rhodocyclaceae bacterium
TCTTCAACATCGCCGTGCGCGGCATGTTCGACGACGCCCAGGACATCGTGAAGGCGGTGTCGAACGATGCGGCCTTCAAGGCCAGGTACAAGATCGGCGCGGTGAATTCGATCAACTGGGCGCGCGTTGCCGCCCAGGTGGTGTATTACTTCAAGGGCTGGTTCGAGGCGACGCGTGACGGCGTGCGTCCGGTCAGCTTCTGCGTACCTTCGGGCAATTTCGGCAACATCTGCGCCGGCCACATCGCGCGCATGATGGGGCTGCCGATTGCGCGTCTGGTGCTGGCGACGAACGAGAACGACGTGCTCGACGAGTTCTTCCGCACCGGGGTGTACCGCCCGCGCAGTGCGGCGGAAACGCGCGTAACGTCCAGTCCGTCGATGGACATCTCGAAGGCATCGAATTTCGAACGCTTCGTTTTCGACCTGGTCGGGCGCGACCCGGTGATCGTGCGTCAGCTATGGCGCGAGGTGGACGCCGGCGGCAGCTTCAGCCTGGCCGACGGGCCGTTTGCCGCGCGCCTGCTGGATTACGGATTCGTCTCCGGATCGAGCAGCCATGCCGACCGCCTGGCCACGATCCGGCTGGTCTGGGAGCGCTACGGACAGATGATAGACACGCACACGGCGGACGGCGTCAAGGTGGCTTTGCAGCACCGCGTTCCCGGCGAAGCGATGGTGGTGCTGGAGACGGCGCAGGCGGTCAAGTTCGCCGAGACGATCCGCGAGGCACTCGACCGGGAACCCGGACGCCCCGTCGAGCTCGAGGGCATCGAATCACTGCCGCAGCGGGTGGAGGTGGTCGACGCCTCCGTCGATCAGGTCAGGGCGATCGTCGAACGCCACTGCCGCTGAGCGGTCACGCCGGGGCGCTACTGCGCCGGCGGAACAACCCTGGCTACAGGTAGATGACCGCCGGGAAGACCGTGACGGCCAGAACGAGAATCAGCCACTCGAGGTTGTAGCGGGCCAGCACTCCGGTGAAGTGCAGGACCAGCACGACGATGGCGATGACGTAATAGATGACGAAGAGCATCTCGTTTCTTCTCCGCGTGCGGCGCCGGGTCTTGCGCGCTCAGGTGAGCTCAGGTGAGGTTGGGCCGATTCGTTAAGGATTCTAGCATTATTGCCCGCCCGCCGATTCCAGCCCCGACGGTTTCAGCTTGAACGGGATTTCCTGGCCACGACGGGCGCGGGCGCCGTAGAAGACCTTCAGGGCGCCGACGTCGAGTACCTGGCGGGATGCCTTGCCGCCGCGTCCGGCGCCGGTGACTGCGAGCGGAGTGCGCCCCGTCACGGCGAGACCGACCGCCTCGTCGTTCTTCGCCAGGTCGATCAGCATGAGGCCCTTGCCCTTGGCCATCTCGCGCAGTTCCGACAGCGGGAACAGCAGCAGGCGCCCGCCCTGCGTAAGCACAGCGACGGTGTCCCCGGCGACCGGCGCCGGCGGCAGCGGCCTTTCGCCCTTGTCGAGGGCGAGGAAGGCCTTGCCGGCCTTGTTGCGCGCTGTCATGTCGCCGATGGCGGCAACGAAGCCGTAGCCTCCCGAGCCGGCGACGAGGAACCGCGTCTCCGGCGCGGCGGTGAGCACCTGCGCCGGCTTGCCGCCGTCCTGGAAGTCGAGCATGGTGTTGAGCGGTGCGCCGTCGCCGCGACCGCCGGGCAGGTCGGAGACCTTGAGGCTGTAGCTGCGGCCATGGCTGTCGATGACGACCAGCGGCCAAACCGTGCGCGATTCGGCGACCATCCACGGATAGTCACCGGTCTTGTAGGAAATGCCGGCCGGGTCGATGCCGTGGCCCTGGCGGGCACGTACCCAGCCGTTCTTCGAGACGATGACGGTGACCGGCTCGTCTGGCACCGCGATTTCGGCCTGGGTGATCGGCGCCACCACCTCGAGCAGGGTGCGGCGGGCATCGCCGAAGCGCTTGGCATCCTCGGCGATCTCCTTCAGGATCAGCCGGGTCATCTCGCCGCGCGAATCGAGCAGGGTGTTCAGGTTCCCCTGCTCGGCGCGCAGGTCGCCGAGCTCCTTTTCGATGCGGATGCCTTCCAGGCGCGCCAACTGGCGCAGGCGGATTTCGAGGATGTCCTCGGCCTGCTCGGCGGTGAGGCCGAAGCGTGCCATGAGCTCGGGCTTGGGCTCGTCGGATTCGCGGATGCAGCGGATCACTTCCTCGATGCGCAGGAATACCGTCATGCGCCCTTCGAGGATGTGGATGCGGTGCTCGACCTCGGC
>CAYTFA010000472.1:0-2236 GCA_964436755.1 uncultured Rhodocyclaceae bacterium
GGCGGGGACGAGCAGGACGTCGTCGAAGGTGAGGGCTTTCTGGAGGATACGCATAGCGAGCCTTTACGCGCAAAACAGCATTATACCGGGGGTACAGGTCTCTCCCAAGCCGTGGTGTTTAATTTCGGATCGGGGAAAATGAGTTGACGCTGCTTTCAGCGTGGAATTATGGTCCGCGCGTCGTCGAATGCGGCGCCATGAATCATTATGAGATAGAAAAGAAAACGTCCATGAAAATGAAGTTCGCGACCCTGGCCGCCACCCTGCTTGCTAGTTTTATCCTCAACGCATGCGGCCAGACACCGACCAAGAGCGCAGAGATTCCGAAGGACCCTGCAAAGCCAGGCATTAGCGCCGAAGCCCAAAAGGCCCTGGATCAGGCCGAGGCGGACGTCGAAAGCGCCAGAGAAAAATTCGCCCTTTGGACCAGCGCCGAGACCGCACTGAAGCAAGCACGGGAAGCCGCGCAAGCCGGCGACAGCGCCGCAGTACTCAAGCTGACTGATTTCGTCGCGGCCCAGGTCAAGGGTGGTCTGGCCCAGCTGTCCTATCCCTCCACCGAACAGAAGTAATCCGGGCATCCGCTGGAAGCAAGGCCAGCCGGACCATTCAGGACACCCGGCGAAGCGTCATTCCGACCCGCCGGCTTCCCCCCCGCCCTTCTTCATGACCTTGCCCTCGGCGGCCCGCTGCTTGCGCACCTCCTTCGGGTCGGCAATCAGCGGACGATAGATTTCCACGCGGTCCCGATCGCGAAGGACGGCATCGGCCTTGGCCAGTTTCGCGAAGATGCCAATCTTGTTCGCAGCAAGGTCGATCTCCGGGTATCTGGTCAACAAACCCGAGGCTTCGATGGCCTGCCCGACGGTACTTCCGGGCGGCAGGGCTACCCTGGCAACCTCCTGTCGCTCCGGGCGGGCATATACCACCTCGACGTTGATGCTCTCAGCCATAGATCTTTTGTGCTCTCTTGACGAAGGAATCGACGAAGGTATCGGCGATGTGGTTGAAAACGGGCCCCAAGGCCTTTTCCAGCAACTGGCTCGAGAACTCGTAGTTCAGCCGGAATTCTACCTTGCACGCGGCTTCGCCCAGCGGGGTGAAGCGCCAACCGCCATCCATGCGCGAAAACGGGCCCGAGGTCAGCCGGATGTCCATCCAGCGCGGCACTTCCTTGGCGTTCTCGGTCGAAAACTGGGTCGTGATGCCACGGTAGTTGACCCTCAGGGTTGCCGCCGTAATGCTCTCCGTCCTCTGGAGGAGATCGGTGCCGTCACACCAGGGCAGGAACTGGGGATAGTCCTCGACCCGATCCACGAGCACGAACATTTCGTGCGGCGTGCGGGCGATGAGAACCGACTTTTCGACCAGGGCCATGGGTGGCGCAGCGCCGGGGGGCGGCAGCAACGGTACAGTAGAATGCACATTTTATCGCGCACTCCATGAGCATCGCCGAAAACAAGAAGGCCTTCCACGACTACTTCATCGAGGAGCGCTACGAGGCCGGACTGGTGCTCGAAGGCTGGGAGGTCAAGGCGATCCGTGCCGGGCGCGCACAGATCAAGGAGGCCTACGTCGTCCTGAAGAACGGCGAGGCATTTCTGATCGGGGCGCACATCACGCCCCTGCTTTCCGCATCGACCCATGTGACGCCCGATCCGACGCGCACCCGCAAGCTGTTGATGCATGAGGCCGAACTAAGCAAGCTGATCGGGAAAGTCGAGCGCGCCGGCTATGCCCTGGTACCGCTCGACCTGCACTACACGCGCGGCAGGGTCAAGCTGGCGCTCGGGCTGGCCAAGGGCAAGAAGCAGCACGACAAGCGCGATGCGGAGAGAGAGCGTGACTGGACGCGAGAAAAGGGCCGATTGATGCGCGAACGGCGCCGGACTTCGTGACGCCGACCACCCTGCTCTGGCTGGTTACCGGCTGCCTGATGCTGCAGCCCCTGTCCACCGACCTCTACCTCGCCACCCTGCCGGGGATGGCGGCCGATTTCGGTGTCACCGCCAGCGCAGTGCAAAACACCCTGTCGTTGTTCGTCATCGGTTTCGGGACGGCACAACTCGTCAGCGGCCCGCTGTCGGACCGTTTTGGCCGCAGGCCGGTGATGATTGGAGGCGTTGCCCTCTATCTCGCTTCGAGCATCGCCTGCGCAATCGCGCCGAGCCTGTTCTGGCTGGTCGCGGCGCGCTTCGCCCAGGCCATCGGCTGCTGTACCGGGGTCGTTGTCGCC
>CAYTFA010000473.1:0-2235 GCA_964436755.1 uncultured Rhodocyclaceae bacterium
GCCCTTTCCGTTTGCCGAAATCCCCGCCCCGGAATTCGAAATCCGCCTCGAATGGACGCTGGACGATCTGCTCGCCTACCTGCGCACCTGGTCGGCGACGCAACGCTACATCACGGAACGCGGGATCGATCCCTGTGTCGAACTGGGCATTCGCCTGCGCGATGCATGGCCTGACCCGCAGGCGGCGAAGATCATCGCGTGGCCCATCGCGCTTCGTTGCGGAAGGAAGACATGAGTATCGGAAATGCAACAACGGTGGCAACACTCGGCGGCGGCTGCTTCTGGTGCCTCGAAGCGGCATTCGTCCAGCTGCGGGGGGTCGAGTCGGTCGTCTCCGGCTACGCCGGCGGTTCGACGCAGAACCCCGACTATCAAAGCGTCTGCAGCGGGCGCACCGGCCATGCCGAGGTCGTCGAAGTGCGCTTCGATCCGCGCGTGATCGATTACCGTACGCTGCTCACGGCGTTCTTCGCCATCCACGACCCGACCACGCCCGACCGCCAGGGACACGACATCGGCACGCAATACCGCTCAGTGATCTTCACCCATGACGCGGAACAGGAGCGCGTCGCGCGCGAACTGATCGCCGAACTCGATGCGGCAGGCCTCTGGCCGGCACCCATCGTCACCCTGGTCGCCCCGGCGCCGACGTTCTGGCGTGCCGAGGACTACCACCAGAACTATTACGCCAACAATCCCCAGCAGGGCTACTGCCAGGCCGTCGTCGCGCCCAAGGCGGCGAAGCTGCGCAAGGTCTTTGCCGGCCGCCTCAAGGGCGGCTGAGGCTACTCGGCATCGGGTTGCACCGCCGGCACCGCGCCGGCAAAGGCGGGAAGTGTCATGCACTGCGCGTGGATGCGCATCACCGTCGGCACATGGTCTAGCCGGCAGTCGAAGCGCTGTGCGTTGAATATCTGGGGAACCAGCAGCAAGTCGGCCAGGGTCGGCGTCTCGCCATGGCAGTATCTGCCCGTGCGCGGGTCGCCCGCCAGCATCGCCTCGACGGTGCCCAATCCCGTTTCGACCCAGTGCCGGTACCAGGCGTTCTTCTGTTCCTCGCTCGCACCCAGGGTCTTGGCCAGGTAGCCGAGCACGCGCAGGTTGTTGAGCGGATGGATTTCACAGGCTATCGACAGCGCAAGCGAACGCACGCGCGCACGCCCTGCAGCATCCCCCGGCAGCAGCGGCGGCTGCGGATGGGTCTCCTCGAGGTACTCGATGATGGCCAGCGACTGCGTAAGCACCCTGCCTTCGTCTTGCAAAGCCGGTACCAGCGACGCCGGGTTGAGCGCCCGGTATTCGGCGGAAAACTGCTGGCCACCGTCCTTCAGCAGGTGAACCGGCACGTAGTCGTAGTCCAGGCCTTTCCAGGCCAGCGCGATGC
Source organism: uncultured Rhodocyclaceae bacterium (assembly GCA_964436755.1). GTDB lineage: Bacteria > Pseudomonadota > Gammaproteobacteria > Burkholderiales > Rhodocyclaceae > Sulfuritalea. The sequence continues at coordinate 1,385 of CAYTFA010000473.1, forward strand.
GCACGCGAAAGCTGGCGGAACTGCGGTAGTAGCTGTAGAGCTTCATGCCCCCTCCATCGATGGCCCGCCCCGGCGACGAACGCGACTGGAGCGGGCATTTCCCGTCCCTGATCGGGCCCAACGCGCGCGCCCGCGCGCGTCAAAATCGGGACCACTATAGCGTCCGCGAAGCCGATGTGACAGCCTTGCTGCCCGAGATTCCCGTCCTCCCACGGCGCCTTCGGCGAGTTGTGGCGCTGGCGCTTGCCGCCGCGCTGCCGGCTATCGCGGCTGCCTCGCCCGCACCCGACTCCGGCCTGCGACGCACAGAACAACTGGACACGAGCCGCCTTGGGCGCATCGGCGAGGACGAGCGGTCCCTCCTCCGCGTCGAATGGCGCGCGGCCCGCTCCGCACAGGCGGAGGCCGAACAGGTGCAGGGCATGCTTGACGCGCTGCGCCGCATGGAAGGAACGGTCGCCGAGATCGGACGCCTGTTGCGCGCACTGCCTGCGCGCAGCGCGCCACCGCCACCGGAACCCGCTCCGCCCGAGGACGCTTCGAGTTGGAGCTCCGGCGCATGGCTCGCCGCAGGGGCCCTGCTGGTGCTGGCGGCATTGTGGTTCGGTCACCGCCGCGGCTCGAGCCCGGCTGCCTCGGTCGCGGCGAGCGAACCCGTTGCCGAGGCAACCCCCGTGTCCGATCCCGCGCCTCTCGACACCCCCGCCCCGCCTGCCCCGGCCGAAATGCCCGCCACATCAGCTCCGCCGGCGATGCCGGAGGCATCCGTCGCGCTTCCCGAAAGCACTGCGGCGCCTGCGGCACCGATCGACGCCGGCACGGCAATGTCGCCGCCGGCGCAGTCCGCGGCT
>CAYTFA010000474.1:0-2235 GCA_964436755.1 uncultured Rhodocyclaceae bacterium
CGATCGACTTCGGCGACCGCCGCATCGGCAGCGCGCGGCGCCGCGAGGCGCTGATCGAGGGCGAGCCGCCGCTCGATACGGAGACTTTCCAGCAGCCGCCCGGCGACGCCCTGATGACCGAGGTGGCCGCCTTCGTCGACGCCGTGCGTGGCAGCACCCCGCCCGTGGTCAGCGGCCGCGAGGGGCGCGATGCGCTGGCCCTCGCGCTGGAGATCGACCGCATGATCGCCGCCCGCATTCCATCCCCCGCCTGAAGCCCCGCCATGAACATCCCGATGCTCGACCTGAAGTCCGAATACGCCCTGCTGCGCGAGGAGCTGGAGCCCGCCATGCTCGAGGCGATGGCCGCCTGCCAGTACATCGGCGGCCCCAACGTCAAGGCCTTCGAGCAGGAAGCCGCCGCCTACGCCGGCGTGCGGCACGCCATCGCCTGCGCCTCGGGCACGGATGCGCTGCTGCTGGCGCTGCGCGCCGTCGGCATCGGCCCCGGCGACGAAGTCATCACGACGCCCTTCACCTTCGTCGCCACGGCCTCGACCATCGTCATGTGCGGCGCGAAGCCGGTCTTCGTCGACATCGACCCGCGCACCTTCAACCTCGACCTGGCGCAGGTTGCCGCGGCCGTGACGCCGCGCACGAAGGCGATCGTCCCGGTGCATCTGTTCGGTCAGCCGGTCGAGCTCGCGCCGCTGAAGGCGCTGTGCGCCAAGCACGGTTTGAAGCTGATCGAGGATGCCGCGCAGTCCTTCGGCGCTGACTACGGCGGCCGCAAGTCCGGCGCCTACGGCGACATCGGCTGCACGTCCTTCTATCCGTCGAAGAACCTTTCCGCCTTTGGTGACGGCGGGCTCACGCTCACCGACGACGACGGACTCGCCGCCGAGCTGCGCGTGCTCGCAGGCCACGGCTCGCGCCAGCGCTATCACCACCACGTGCTCGGCTACAACTCGCGCCTCGACGAGCTGCAGGCGGTGGTGCTGCGCATCAAGTTGAAGCGGCTCGACGCCTTCAACGCTCGCCGCATCGCCATCGCCAAGGCCTACGACGAACAGCTGGAGGGCCTGGTCGAAACGCCCTGGGCGGACGGCCACGGCCGCCACGTCTATCACCAGTACACCCTGCTCTCCGACCGCCGCGACGCGATCCAGAAGGTGCTGACGGACTCGGGCATCGCCTGCGCCGTGTATTACCCGGTGCCGCTGCACAAGCAGGAGATGTTCGCCGCGACCCACGGCAACGTCAGCCTGCCCGTGGCCGAGCGCACCGCCCGGCGCTGCCTGTCGCTGCCGATCTCGCCGATGCTCAAGGACGAGCAGATCCGCCGCGTCGTCGGCGCGGTGCGGCAGGCGCTGACGTGAAGATGGATAGCTGCGCTATCCCCTTCGGGAATTTGTGCCCACCCAGCCCCCACCCCCCGCCCCAGGGCGGGGGTGACCAGTCACCTCCGCCGCTTGGCGGAGGACGGAAATGAATATTCATCCTACCGCCGCAATCGCACCGGACGTGAAGCTCGGCGCCAACGTGCGCGTCGGTCCCTTCGCCGTGATCGAGGAGGACGTCGTGCTCGGCGACGGCTGCGAGGTCGCCGCGCATGCGGTGGTCAAGCGCCACACCCGGCTCGGAGCGCGCAACCGCATTGCGGAGCACGCGGTGATCGGCGGCGACCCGCAGGACTTCAAGTTCAAGCCGGAGACGCTCTCGTACACCGAGATCGGCGACGACAACGTGTTCCGCGAGGGTGTCACCATCCACCGCGGCTCGCGCCCGGACTCGGTGACGCGCATCGGCAACGGCTGCTTCCTGATGGCGTATTCGCACGTGGCCCACGACTGCGTGGTGGGCAACCACGTCGTGATGGCCAATACCGCCGGCATCGCCGGCGAGGTGGCGGTGCACGACCGTGCCTTCATCTCGGCGGCCGTCACCGTGCACCAGTTCTGCCGCATCGGGCGCAATGCGATGATCGGCCTCTCGGCGAAGGTGGTACAGGACGCGCTGCCTTTCTGCATCACGGACGGCAACCCGGGCCGCGCGCGCGGCCTCAACCTCGTCGGGCTGCGCCGCAGCGGCTTCGGCAAGGACGAGATCCGGGCCCTGAAGGAGGCGTACCGCCTGTTGTATGCCCGGGTTCCCCTGGACGAGGCGCTTGCCGCCATGCGTTCCTCGGGCAGCACCGCCGTGGCCGAGATGGCCGACTTCATCGCCGGCAGCCAGCGCGGCTTCGCCCACCCGACG
>CAYTFA010000475.1:0-2230 GCA_964436755.1 uncultured Rhodocyclaceae bacterium
TCTGGCTATTGATCCCCACCACCTCGCCGCGCATGTTGATCAGCGGGCCGCCCGAGTTGCCGGGGTTGACCGCCACGTCGGTCTGGATGAAGGGCAGGTAGTCGCCCGTGTCGCGCTGCTTGGCGCTGACGATGCCGGCCGTCACGGTGTTTTCCAGGCCGAAGGGCGAGCCGATGGCGATCACCCACTCGCCGACGCGCACTTTGGACACGTCACCGAGCCTGGCCACGGGCAGGTTGCCGGCGTCGATCTTGATCAGGGCGACGTCGGTGCGCTTGTCGGCACCAATCACGCGCGCCTTGAACTCGCGCTTGTCGGTGAGCTTGACCACCACCTCGTCGGCACCGTCGACGACATGCGCATTGGTCAGGATGTGGCCGTCGGCGCTGATGATGAACCCCGAGCCCAGCGAGCGGTTCTTGAACTCCTGCGGCATGTTGGGTATGCCGGGGATCTGTCCCGGGAAGAAGCGGCGCAGCAGCTCCTGGGCGGATTCGTCGCCCTCGAAGCCGAAGGGGTTGAGCCCGCGCCGGCCCTTGATGACCTGCGTGGTGCTGATGTTGACCACGGTCGGCCCCTGCTTCTCGACGAGGTCGGTGAAGTCGGGCAGTTCCTTGGCCTGGGCAAAAGCGGAGATCGGCAGCAGGGCCGAAGCGGCCAGGGCGACGATGGCAAGAAGTCTCTTCATGACGGTTCCTTGAATCGAATGTCCAGCGTGGGTCGTTGCAGGGAAAACATTTCCGGCGCGTCGCGCAGCCGCCTGTCACGCCGGCGCAGCAACAGGGCCCCGAGGGCCAGGCCGCCGAGCGCGCCGCCAACGCCGGCCCAGTCCCCACCGAACGATTGGCCCGCCGCAGCCCCGGCCATGGCCAGGACCAGCGGAATGACGTAGGAGGCCAGCACGGCACGCCACAGGGTGCCTTCGGCGACCGTCAGGCTGACGTGGTCGCCGACCCGTGCGCCGATGCGGTTGGCCAGGCGGAAGCGGCGCGGCCCGGGTCCGAGCGCAGCGAGGTCCGTATGGCAGGCGCCGCTGCTCGGGCAGCTGCCGCAGGCCGGCGCGCGCCCGGCGACTTCGACGAGCACGGCACCGTCCTCGACGGCGACGACGAGCGCATCGCAGGTGCTCATTTCCGCTTCCGTTCTATGCCTTCGCCCAGACGGCGCACGGCAATTTCCGGCACTTCGCCCATGACGAGCAGCCGGAAATCGCCCACCTGACGCCGATAGACGCTGACAGGGCCGACGGCGGTCGCCGCGTCGGCTTCGTTCGCACCGGCAGCCGGCTCGATGAATACCGATATCGAGGCGAGGCCGTCGGAAAACACCACGTGCAGGCTTTCGGCGGCGCCCGGCGCGAGCTGGCGCTTCATGGTCGCCACGCGACGAAAGCCCGGCAGGGCGTTGCGGAAGGTCCAGTCGATGTCGTCCGGACGCAGTTCGGCGGTGCGCGCCTGCTGCACCCGCACCCGCTCGGGATCGAAGCGCGGACGCAGCGCCTCCGGATCGATGGGCCCGCCGATGCGGATCTGCGTGAATGCGAAGGATTCGAGCGGCTCGCCGCGCCCATCGAGCAGGCTGGCCTTCAAGAGCAGGCCGCTGGCCGCGTCCATCCAGAGTTCGTGACCGTAGCGCAGCGCATCGCGCGGCTCGAGCACGACGGCGCGGCTGGACAGGCCGGCGACGCGCCCCAGGCCGCCACCGCGTATGGCGTAGTTTTCAGGCAGGTTGCCGAGCCCGGCCGGCAGCAGGGACGGGAAGCCGCGCTGGCCGGGGCGGTTTTCGATGATGAGCAGCTTTTCCTCGGGGAAGAAGCACTTCACTTCGCTGCCGGCACGCAACACCTCGCGCGGGCTGCCGTCGAGCACCTCGATGCGCTCGAGTTCGCGCCCGTCGGCGAGCGCATGGGTGATGCTGGAGGTATCGACGCGGTTGCCGCTGCGATAGACGAAGGTGCCGCTGTAGGTGAGCTGGCGCGCGCCCTGGGCGATCCGTTGCAGCAGCGCCAGGCCATCCTCGGCAGCGACGCCGGACGTCGCCAGCAAGGCGCAGGCCAGCGGCGCCAGGGCTCGCCAGCCGGCCATCAGCGCCGTTCCGCGGCGACCGCCACGGTGCGGATGTTGCGTGCGCCGACCGCCGCACCGGCCGGTGCATAGGCCTGGTGGGCAACGAGGTACTCCTGCAGGCGCGGCGTCGCCGCCGGCACGGCTGAGGACGCGGGACGTTCGAG
>CAYTFA010000476.1:0-2228 GCA_964436755.1 uncultured Rhodocyclaceae bacterium
CCCGACGGGATGCGCAGGTCCACCAGCTTGGCGCCGCCGAACAGCGACAGGTTGCCGGCGGCGAGGAAGAGCTCGTCCCACTTGAAGCCGGTGCCGGCGACGATGACCTCGCGCTCCTCGAATCCCTGCCTGCGGGCCGCGGCGCGGATGGCATCGCCGGCCTCGATGACCAGCAGCGGCTCGTCGCCGTGCAGCAGGTAGAGCGGCGCGAGCGGTCTGTCCAACTGCGCGAGGTGCGCCGCGAGCTGATCCGGCCGCAACTGCATGGGGCCTAATCCGTCTTGACGGCTTGCAGCTTGGCGGCGGCGAGGCGACGCATCAACTGCTGCACGAGGTCGTTCTGGATGTCGCGCCAGAGCAGGTTTTCCTCGGATTCCTTGGAAAGCACCAGGTCGTCGCTGAAGGTGATTTCGCGGCGCAGCGTGATGGTGCTCGGCGCGATGTACTCGGTAGGTGCGGCGACGGGCGCGTCCGTGTATTTCGGCGCGGGTGCCGGCGCCGCCGGCGCATTCGCATGCACCTTGAAGCCGAAGTTGCGCACCAGTTGGTACTCGCGCGCGCGGCCCGAGGCGTTGAGCGAGAGGATGAGCTTTTGCCGCGTGTCGGAAATCACCGTCAGCACCGCTTCCGCCTCCTTGGCGTCGGCGACCACGCGCGTACCGGGGGACGACGCCTCGATGGTGCGTTTGAGCTGGGCATAGAACTCGGACGTCGCCGGCAGCGAGAGCGCGATGGTCGTGAAGGGCAGCTTGTACCCGGGCAGCTCGGCGCTGCCGCGCAGCTTGAAGCCGCAGCCGGCAATGAGCGCCGCGAACAGGACGACCAGCGACAGTTTGGCGATGCGCATGTTCGGCTCCCGGTGCGGTGTCAGGCGACTATGTTAACCAGCCGCCCGGGCACGACGACGACTTTTTTCGCCGGCCGGCCTTCCATGAAGCGCTGGGCCGCCTCGGACGCCAGCGCCGCCGCCTCGATGGCCGCCTTGTCGGCGGCGGCCGGCACGCGCAGGTTGCCGCGGTGCTTGCCATTGACTTGCAGGACCAGTTCCATTTCGTCCTGGACCAGGGCGTCGGCGGCGGGCTCAGGCCACGGCGCCTGCAGGATGTCGGCACCGTAGCCGAGTTCCCCCCACAGCGCATGCGCAATGTGCGGCGCGATCGGCGAAAGCACGCGCAGCAGGATGCCGAAGCCTTCGGTCAGCGTCGCTGCGTGACCGGCGTCGCGCGGCGCCTTTTCCAGCGCGTTGAGCATCTTCATCGCCGCCGAGGCGACGGTGTTGAACTGCAGCTTGCCGAGGTCGTAGTTGGCCTGCTTGAGCAGCAGGTGGATCTCGCGGCGCAGCGTGGCCGCGGCGGCGGCGGGCGGCGTCGACGCTGCGGCCGATGCCAGTTCGCGCAGCGCGTAGCCGAAGGCCCAGACGCGGCGCAGGAAGCGGAAGGCGCCTTCGACGCCGGAGTCGGACCACTCCAGGGTCTGCTCGGGCGGTGAGGCGAACATCATGAAGAAGCGCGCGGTGTCGGCGCCGTACTGCTCGATCAGCGCCTGCGGGTCCACGCCATTGCGCTTCGACTTCGACATGGTGCCGACGCCGCCGTAGTCCACCGGCCGGCCGTCGACCCTGCTCGTCGCACCGGTGACGTGGCCGCCCTCGTCGCGTTGCAGGTCGACCTCGTCCGGGGCGAAGTAGTCGATGCCGCCCTTCTCGGTACGGCGGCTGAAAATATGGTTGAGCACCATGCCCTGGGTCAGCAGGTTGGCGAAGGGTTCGTCGTAGCTGACGAGGCCGATGTCGCGCATGGCCTTGGTCCAGAAGCGCGAGTAGAGCAGGTGCAGGATGGCGTGCTCGATGCCGCCGATGTACTGGTCGGCCGGCATCCAGTAGGCCGTTCCGGCATCGACCATCGCCGAGTTCGCCTTGCGCGTTCCGGCATCGACGCCGTAGCGCGCGAAGTACCAGGACGAATCGACGAAGGTGTCCATGGTGTCCGTCTCGCGCCGCGCCGGCCTGCCGCACTTCGGGCAGGCGCAGGCAAGGAAGTCCTCGCGCTTGTTGAGCGGATTGCCCGAGCCGTCGGGCACGCAGTCTTCGGGCAGCACCACCGGCAACTGGTCGTCGGGCACCGGCACCGAGCCGCAGCCGGGGGTAGCCCCGTCGCCTTCGCAGTGGATGAGGGGGATCGGGCAGCCCCAGTAGCGCTGGCGCGAGATGCCCCAGTCGCGCAGGCGGA
>CAYTFA010000477.1:0-2219 GCA_964436755.1 uncultured Rhodocyclaceae bacterium
CGTAGGGCAATTCCTCGCCGAGATTGCGAAACAGCTTCTCGCGCAGGATCTCGGCGGCGAGGAAACGCTCGGAGCGGTCGGTGATGTCGTCCGGACCGAAGATGGGCTCGCCTTCGGGCAGGTAGCGCGCGGCGACGGCGAGCAGTTCGTCGGTGCCCTGCCCCCGCTCGGCGGAGACCGGAACCAGCTCGGCGAACGCGTGGCGCGCGGCGACGTCGGCCATGAAGGGCAGCAGCGCCGCCTTGTCGGCCAGGCGGTCGATCTTGTTGATGACGAGGATCACCGGCGTGCCGGCGGGCAGGCGCTGCAGCAGTTCGGCTTCTCCGCTCCCCCAGCGGCCGGCCTCGACCACCAGCAGGATGAGGTCGACATCGGTAAAGGCCGAGGTCACGGCGCGGTTCATGGCGCGGTTGAGCGCGTTGCGGTGCGTGAGCTGGAAGCCCGGCGTATCGACGAAGATGTATTGCGCGGCGTCGGTGGTGAGCACGCCGTTGATGCGGTGGCGCGTCGTCTGCGCCTTCTTCGACGTGATGCTGACGCGGGCGCCGACGAGGCGGTTGGTCAGCGTCGACTTGCCGACGTTGGGCCGGCCGACGATGGCGATGGTGCCGGTGCGAAAGTCGGGCTTCATGGCTTGATTGCGTCCAGTGCGCGGCGCGCCGCCTGCTGCTCGGCGATGCGGCGGCTGCTGCCGGTGCCGGTACCGCGGACGCCGAGTTCGGGGATCACGCACTCGACCTCGAACTCCTGCGCGTGGGCCTCGCCGCGCGTGGCGAGCAGCGCGTAACGCGGCAACGGCAGGTGGCGGCCCTGGAGCACCTCCTGCAGCGCGGTCTTGGGGTCCTTGCCGGCGTCGGCGGGGTCGATGCGCTCCAGTGCCGGCGCATAGAGGCGCTCGACCACGGCGCGCACGGCCTCGAAGCCGCCATCGACGTGGATCGCGCCGAACACGGCCTCGAGCGCATCGGCCAGCGTCGACGGGCGGCGCGCGCCGCCGCTTTTGAGTTCGCCCTCGCCCAGGCGCAGCGCCTCGCCGAGGCCGAGGCCGGCGGCGATGGCGGCCAGGGATTCCTGGCGCACGAGGCTGGCGCGCAGGCGCGAAAGCTCGCCTTCGCGCAGGGTTGGATAACGCTGGTACAGGATGCCGGCGATCAGGCAGTCGAGGACGGAATCGCCGAGGAATTCGAGGCGCTCGTTATGCTCGGCGCCAAAGCTGCGGTGGGTCAGGGCCTGGCGCAGCAGTTCGGGCCGGCGGAAGCCGTAGCCGAGCGCCGCCTCCAGCCCCTGCGGCTTCATTGCTTGGCGCTGCTGCCCTCGAAGTCGAAGACCAGGCTGACGTTGGAGAACAGCGGCACCTTGCGGCTGTATTCGAAGGCGATCACCAGCTCGTTGCCGTCCTTGGTGATGTCGAGGTCCTGGGCGGTGATGCTGTGGATCTCATCCAGTTCCGCACGCTTGGTCCAGGCCGCACGCACCTGGGCCACGGAACCGTCCTTCAGGGTGGTGTCCTGCGCGGTGGCCTTGATCGTCTTCACCACCTTGCCGTACTCGATCCACTCCGGAAGCACCTTCATCGCCAGCAGGGCGACGATGAAGAAGATGACGCCGCCGACCATCATCTGATTGAGTGAGAAGCCGCGCTGATATTTCATACCGCCCCCTAGCGAAACGATCCGATCCGCTTCAGATCGCTGAAATTGAACCAGATGAAGAACGCCTTGCCGACCAGGTTCTCGTCCGGGACGAAGCCCCAGAAGCGGCTGTCCTGCGAGTTGTCGCGGTTGTCGCCCATCATGAAATAGTACCCGGGCGGCACCTCGCAGCTGACGCCTTCGCTATTGTAGTGACATTTCTCGCCATGCGGAAAGCGCACGACCTGGGGTATGAAGGGCGGCGATTCGGGCTCGATCAGGATCTCGTGCTCGACGCCGGCGAGCTTCTCGACGAAGCGCGGGGTGTAGAACAGGCGGTCCTTGTCCAGGTAGTCGCCGATCCGCGTCTGCGCCATCTCGACGCCATTCACGGTGAGCTTCTTGTTGCGGTATTCCACCTTGTCGCCGGGCACGCCGACCACGCGCTTGATGTAGTCGAGGGACGGATCGGGCGGGAAACGGAACACCACGACGTCGCCGCGCTGCGGGCTGTTCAGCTCGACGACCTTCTTGTTGAGCACCGGCAGGCGGATGCCGTAGGTGTACTTGTTCACCAGGATGAAGTCG
>CAYTFA010000478.1:0-2209 GCA_964436755.1 uncultured Rhodocyclaceae bacterium
CGGCGGCCAACCCTGGCGTCGCGATCTGGTAATCGATGCGCCAGCCGACGTTCTTGGCCCACGCCTGGCCGCGGTTCGACCACCAGGTGTAGGCCTCGCCCGTGGCGTCCGGCAGCAATCTGCGATGCACATCGACCCAGCCGAGCTCGTCGAACACGGCGCCGAGCCAGGCCCGTTCCTCGGGAAGGAAGCCCGAATTCTTCTGGTTCGACTTCCAGTTCTTGAGGTCCTTCTCGGTATGGGCGATGTTCCAGTCGCCGCACAGGAGGATTTCGCGCGTCTTAGCCCGCGCTTCCCGTGCCAACTGCTCCAGGCGCGGGCGGAACTGGTCGAGGAAGCGGAATTTCGCCTGCTGGCGCTCGTCCGAACTCGAACCGGAGGGCAGGTAGAGCGAGACCACCGAGAGCCGGCCGAAATCCGCCTGCAGGTAACGGCCTTCGGCGTCGAATTCGGCATTGCCGAAGCCTTCGACGACACGGTCCGGCGCGCGCCGTGAATACAGGCCAACGCCGCTGTAGCCCTTCTTCTCGGCGAAGTGGAAGCAGCCGGAGTAGCCATCGGGCGCGCGCATCGCCGGCGTCAGGTCGGCGGCCTGCGCCTTCAGTTCCTGCACGCAGACGATGTCGGCGTTCTGCCCGGCGAGCCAGTCGAACACGCCCTTGCCGGCGGCGGAGCGGATGCCGTTGAGATTCAGGCTGACTACTCGGAGCATGGGACTGTGCATGTAGAATGGGCGCGATGAATGCGAACGTCGCCCCGGACCTCGCCAGCGCGCTGAGCCGCGAGTTTATATCCTTCGCATGCACCCAGGGCGTGCTGCGCTTCGGCGAATTCAAGACCAAAGCCGGGCGCCTTTCCCCCTACTTCTTCAATGCCGGCCTGTTCTGCGACGGCGCGTCACTGGCACAGCTCGCCGGCTTTTACGCGCGGCGCGTGATGGCTGCCGGACTCGATTTCGACGTGCTGTTCGGGCCGGCCTACAAGGGCATTCCGCTCGCTGCGGCGACCGCGATGGCGCTCGCCGGCCTCGGCCGCAACCTGCCCTACGCCTACAACCGCAAGGAAGCCAAGGACCATGGCGAAGGTGGCACGCTGGTCGGCGCCCCGCTCATTGGCCGCGTGCTCATCATCGACGACGTGATCTCGGCAGGCACCTCGGTGCGCGAGTCGGTCGAGATGATCCGTGCCGCCGGGGCGACCCCGGCCGCCGTGCTGATCGCCCTGGACCGCCAGGAACGCGGCCAGGGCGAGTTGTCCGCCGTGCAGGAGGTCGAACGCGACTACGGCATGCCCGTACTCAGCGTCGCCGGCCTCAAGGACCTCATCGACTACCTTTCCGGCCATCCGGAACTCGAAAGCAATCTGGCTGCCGTGCGAGCCTACCGCGCCCGCTATGGCATCGACTGACGCAAACCTTCGGGAGAACCCCATGCGCCTGCTCACCGCCCTGCTCGCCACTGCCTCCGTCCTGACGGCGTTCGACGCCGCGGCCCAGACCCGCATCTACTGCTGTGACGATGCCGACGGGCGCAGGGTCTGCGGCGACTTCCTGCCATTGGCCTGCCAGGGGCGCGCCTACGAGGAGCGCGACAACCGCGGATTCGTCGTCAAGAACGTCGAGGCCCCGCTGACCGAAGAGCAGCAGGCGCGGCGCGACGCCGAGAAGGCGCGCAAGGAAGAGGACAAGAAGAAGGCCGAGGAGGAACGCCGCCGCACGCTGGCGCTCTTGTCGACCTACTCGAGCGAAAAGGACGTCCTCGCCGCACGCGACCGCGCCCTGGCCGAGGTGGACAAGAACAGGAAGCAGTCCGAGCAGCGGCTCGAGGAGGCCATGAAGAAGAAGGCCAAGCTCGACCAGGAGAAGGAGTTCTACAAGGGCAAGCCGCTGCCGGAAACCGTCAAGTCGCAGACCCGCGACAACGAGCGCGAGATCGCCAGCCAGAAGGCGGCCGTAACGGGCCGCATGAGGGAGGCGGAGGAAATCCGGGTTCGCTTCGAGGAGGAGCGCAAGCGCTACCTCGAACTGACCGGGAAGAAGCCGAGCGACCTGGCGCCCGCCAGCCCGGCGGCTGCACCTGCCGCTGCACCGGCGCCGGCTGCCACACCCGCGCCTGCCGCCGCACCTGCCGCGGCCCCTGCCCCGGCGAAGAAGTAGTCAGCCGCCGAGTTTCCTGCGCAGCAGTTCATTGACCTGCTGCGGGTTGGCCTT
>CAYTFA010000479.1:0-2199 GCA_964436755.1 uncultured Rhodocyclaceae bacterium
GGTGGCGCCGCCGTGGTCCGGCGGTTCGCAGGCGAGGCGCTGGCGCCGTTCGGCCAGCGCCGCTTCGAGTTCGGCCAGCGGCGTGCCGGCGCGCGCGGTGACGACCAGTTCGGTCGGTTCGTAGCTGACGATTCCGGCATGGTCACGCGTGTCGAGCACGTCGCCGGCCAGCGCGCCGCCATAGAAGTCCTTGCTGCCGCCACCACGCGGACGCAACGGCGTGCGCTCGAGGATGCGCGCGCGGAACGCCTCTTCCCTCGCCGCGCCGCTCACAGCCGCTCCAGCTCGGGGAACTTCAGCGCACCGCCATGCACGTGCATGCGGCCGAATTCCGCGCAGCGGTGCAGCGTGTGCACGCCCTTGTCCGGGTTCAGCAGGCCTTCGGGGTCGAAGGCGCGCTTGACGGCATGGAAGGCGCGCAACTCGTCCGAATCGAACTGGTCGCACATCGAGTTGATCTTCTCGTAGCCGACGCCGTGCTCGCCCGTGATGGTGCCGCCGAGTTCGACCGACAGCCGCAGGATCTCGGCGCCGAAGGCCTCGGTGCGCTCGAGTTCGCCCGCCACGTTGGCGTCGTAGAGGATCAGCGGATGCAGGTTGCCGTCACCGGCATGGAAGACGTTCATGCAGCGCAGGCCGTACTTCTGCTCCATGCGCGTGATGGCGACCAGCATCTCGCCCAGGCGCTTGCGCGGAATCGTGCCGTCCATGCAGTAGTAGTCGGGCGAGATGCGCCCGGCGGCGGGAAAGGCGGCCTTGCGCCCGGCCCAGAAACGCAGGCGCTCGGCCTCCGACTGCGAGACGCGGATCTCGGTGGCGCCGCTCGCCTCGAGCACGGCCTTCATGCGGGCGATTTCCTCGGCCACTTCTTCCGCCGTGCCATCGGATTCGCAGAGCAGGATGGCCTCGGCATTCAGGTCGTAGCCGGCCTTGACGAAGGGCTCGACGGCCGCCGTCGCCGGCTTGTCCATCATCTCGAGGCCGGCGGGGATGATGCCGGCGGCGATCACTGCGGCAACGGCGTCGCTGGCCTTCATGACGTCGTCGAAGCTGGCCATGATGACCTGCGCCAGCTCGGGCTTGGGCACCAGCTTCACCGTCACCTCGGTCACCACCGCGAGCATGCCCTCGGAACCGATCATCACGGCCAGCAGGTCGTAACCCGGCGCGTCGGGCCCGTGGTTGCCGAACTCGACCACCTCGCCGCTCATCAGCACGCCGCGCACACGCAGCACGTTGTGCACGGTCAGCCCGTACTTGAGGCAATGCACGCCGCCCGAATTTTCGGCGACGTTGCCGCCGATGCTGCAGGCGATCTGCGAGCTGGGGTCCGGCGCGTAGTAGAGGCCGTGCGGCGCCGCCGCCTCGGAAATCGCCAGGTTGCGCACGCCGGGCTGCACCACGGCGATGCGTGCGACCGGGTCGACGCGCAGGATGCGCTTCATCTTCGCCAGCGACAGCACCACGCCCTGCGGGTGCGGCAGGGCGCCGGCCGAGAGCCCGGTGCCTGCGCCGCGCGCGACCACCGGCACGCCGGCGGCGCGACAGGCCTTCACCACGGCGACGACCTCCGCCTCGGTTTCCGGCAGCGCCACCGCGACGGGAAGGCGGCGGTAGGCCGACAGCCCGTCGCATTCGTAGGGCCGCAGGTCTTCCTCGGTGGTAAGCAGCGCGGCCGGCGGCAGCACGCGCGCCAGCTCGGCGACGAGCCCGGCGCGGTCGCCGTCGGCGAAATCCTGGTCGGCCTCGGCCGAATGCTGGCGCGGAATCATGAGGTGGTGTCCGTGGGTTCGACCAGTATGGCGCGGAAGTCGTTGACGTTGGTGCGCGTCGGGCCGGTGACGACGAGGTCGCCGAGCGCCGCGAACACGCCGTAGGCGTCATTCTCGGCCAGCCGCGCGCGCAAATCAATTCCGGCCGCGGCGGCCCGCGCCGGGGTATCGGGCAGCAGCAGCGCGCCGGCATTGTCCTCCGAGCCGTCGATGCCATCGGTGTCGCAGGCGATCGCCGCGAGCCGCGGGTGGCCGCCCAGAGCCAGCGCCAGACCAAGTAGAAACTCGGCGTTGCGTCCGCCGCGGCCTTCGCCGCGCAGCGTCACCGTGGTCTCGCCGCCGGAGAGCAGCACGCAGGGGCCGGCCAGCGGCACGCCGTGCGCGGCGCACGAAAGCGCGATGCCGCCGAGGACGCGGGCCACTTCGC
>CAYTFA010000480.1:0-2195 GCA_964436755.1 uncultured Rhodocyclaceae bacterium
CGTGGCTACCTGGGTTCCCGCCGCAACGGGCGCCACCAGCGGCTGGCGGCTGGCGAGCTGCACGCCGAGCTTGTCGGCACTGCCGCGCGGCACGGAGACCACGAAGTCATCGATGAAGCCGGCGCCGACGGTGTTCTGCGCACCCTTGAAGACGCGCAGTTGCGAGATTGCACGCCCCTTGTCGTAGAGCTTGACGGCGTCGAACGCGGTGAATCCCCAGTTGAGCAGGTTCAGCGAATCGCGCGCGCGTGCCTCCTCGGAGGCGGCGCCGAGCACGACGGAAATCAGCCGGCGCGGCCCACGCTTCGCCGTAGCAATCAGGCAAAAGCCGGCTGCGTTCGAATGGCCGGTCTTGAGGCCGTCGACAGTCGGGTCTGCCCACAGCAACCGGTTCCGGTTGTGCTGGCGGATGCCGGCGTAGGTGTATTCCTTCATGGCATGCAGCGCGTGGGCCTCGGGGTGGTCGCGGATCAGGGCCGCGGCCAGGCGTGCCAGGTCGCGCGCGGTCGAGTAGTGGTTCGGCGCCGGGCCTTCGAAATAGCCGCTGGCGTTCAGGAAGTTCGTGTCCTTGAGGCCGAGCCGCTGCGCGGTGCGGTTCATGGTCGCGGCGAAGGCGTCCTCGCTGCCGGCGACGGCTTCGGCCAGGGCCACTGACGCATCGTTGCCGGACTGGATCACCATGCCCTTGAACAAGTCCTCGACTGCGACGGTCTGGTTGACCGGGATGAAGCTGCGCGAGCCCTGGGTGCGCCAGGCGCGCTCCGACACGGCGACCTGCTGCTGAGGCGAGAGGCGCTTTTGCTGCAATGCCTCGGCGACGAGGTAGGTTGTCATGACCTTGGTCAGCGATGCCGGTTCGAGCCGGGTATCGCCTTCCTGTGCGGCCAGTACCTGACCGCTCGAATAGTCCAGCAGCAGCCAGGCGCGACCCGACAGCACGGGCGCGGAAGGCGCCTGGGCATGGGCCGCGGTGGTGGCCAGCAGCGCGAAGAGCACGACGAGGAAGCGCATGGAACGGGGAAGCGGCGACGGGATGCGGATTATAAGTCTCGGCGCGGCGCGGCTCAGCGCTGCACCAGCACCGGCGCCATGCCCAGGCTTTCGCGCAGGCGCCCGCTCGCCTGCTGGGCTGCCGCCGCATCGGCCCACGGTCCGAGCTGGACGCGGAACACCTTGCCGGTCGACTGGATTACCAGCTTGGCGGCCAGGTCGCCGAGTTCGCGCGCCAGCCTGGCACGCAACGCCTCGGCGTTTTCGCGGTTGCCGAAGGCGCCGAGCTGGAGGAAATGCCCACGCGCATCCTGTACCTGCGGCAGAGGCGGTTCGGGCTCCGCGGCGGCCATCTTCGCGATCGGGTCTTCCTCGGCGGCCGGCGGCGCCGGCCGGGGCGCCGCCGCAACCGTCGCAGGGGGTTCGCGCCCGGGAGCGAGGCTTTCCACTTCCACCATGGCGCTGCCGGCACCGACGTAGCCGAGCTTTGCGGCGGCGGTCCACGACAAGTCGATCTCGCGCCCGGCGAGGAAGGGACCGCGGTCGTTGATGCGGACCACGACGGACTTGCCGTTGGCGACGTTGGTGACGCGGGCATATGAGGGAATGGGCAGCGTCGGGTGTGCCGCGGTCATTGCGTACATGTCGTAGGCTTCGCCGCTCGAGGTGCGCTGGCCGTGGTAGCGGCGGCCATACCAACTGCCAATGCCACGTCCGCGATAGTTGCCGACGGTGCGCAGCGGAACATATTCTCGACCGAGTGCCGAGTAGGGGTTGTTGGCGAAACGGTGAAGAGGTTCGTCGCGCGGGACGGCATCGGGAATCGCGTCCACATCGGGCGCGCCTTCGCCGGGCCCGTCGTCCTTGTAGCCGCCGCCGAACTTCGGCGAGGCCCCGGGTTTCTTCGTTGCAGTGGCGGAAGGCGCGACGGGCGGGGTGGCGACCCCGGCTTCCGCGCGCTCGATCACCGGCCGCGGCGGCTGGCTGCCGCAGGCGGCGAGCATGAGTGGCAGCAGCAGCGCGGCGACGCGCAGCATCACTTCTGCACCAGCATGCGATGGCCGTGGATCGACATCAGGATGCCGACGCCGAGGAAAAGCGTGACCAGTGCCGTGCCGCCGTAGCTGACGAAGGGAAGCGGAACGCCCACCACCGGCAGGATGCCGGACACCATGCCCATGTTGACGAAGGCGTAGGTGAAGAAG
>CAYTFA010000481.1:0-2193 GCA_964436755.1 uncultured Rhodocyclaceae bacterium
AGGTTGGTGTCCACCGGCGCCAGCTTGAAGCCGGCGTTGCGCAGGTCGACCGAGCTGTAGAAGGGCGGCGTGTGCTCGAGCCACTGCGTACGCAGCCAGCGCTCGACGGTCGTCCCGTTGTCGAGGAAGCGGCGCTCGAGCTCGAGCAGCGGGCCGGTCAGGGCAGTCGTGAGATGGGGAACCATGGACGAACTCTACACCAGACCCTGCACGGCGAATTCAGCGAACCCTTCGGGCAGCAGGGTCTGTTCCAGGCTGCGCTGGGAGAAGAGGAAGCGGCCGTCGCAGACGAAGCCAAGCTCGTTCCAGTCGACGTCGTTCAGCAGGTCGCGCAGGCGCGCGAGCTCCTCGCGACGCAGGCGTGAACGGTGCGGAAACAGCGCCAGCACCGAACCGTCGTAGTTGGTGCAGGGGTGCAGGAAAAAGGGGCGCTCGCGCCGGGTCTTGTTATTGACGTAGATGCGCGGATCGGCCGAGACGTGATGGCGGCGGCCCCATTTCCACCAGTTCGACTCGTCGAAGCGCGCCACGCGGCGCGCCAGCAGGCGCTCCTTGAAAGGCAGCAGCCATGCCGGCGGCCCTTCGCGGTCGAGGTACACCATGCGTCGCGTGGCACCGGTGCGGAACGTCGTCGAGCAGACGAAGTCGGCATTGGCGTGCTCCGCATCCTCGAACACGTCGTCGGCGCCGGACACCGCGCCGACCTTGACGGAAAACACGCTGGCCAGCGGCACGCTGTAGATTCCGCGCGTAAACATCAGCTGCCCGCCGGAAAGCGCCATGCGCCGCCCGTCGCGCAGGCGGTGGCCGGAATCGCCCTTCTGGAAGCGCCAGATCGCGCAGTTGGGCGTCGCACCGTGGAAGACGCGGGCGTCGCCCAGCTCCTCGAAGTCGGTGATGGTGCCCTGGTCGTAAAGCCAGGTGTTCAGCCGCGCCGCGCCGGTGGCCTTGAGGAAGTCGCGCGGCGTGATGAGCACCAGCTCGCCGCCGGGGCGCAGGTGGCGCACGCACTTCTCGATGAAGTGCAGGTAGAGGTTGGCGTGGCCGTCGAGCAGGTCGGAGCGCAGGCGCAGCGCCGTCTCGGGCAGGATGTCGCGCGCCTTGACGTAGGGCGGGTTGCCGACGATGGTGGCGAACTGCTCGCTTTCCGGATAGGCGAAGAAATCGATGTTCAGCGCGCCGGGCGGACAGTGCGCGGCGTCGATCTCGATGGCGACGCAGCCGGGGATGCGCGCCGAAAAGGCGCCGTCGCCGCAGGCCGGGTCGAGCGTGCGACCGCGGTTGCGGCACAGGGCCAGCAGGCGCTCGACGATTTCCGGCGGCGTGAACACCTGGCCGAGCGTGGCGACATCGTGACGCATGGATGCGGAGGAAAGCGGACGGAAGCTCGGATATTATCCGACGAACCGCCCTTCGCCACGGAGCCTCCATGCCGATCCGCCGCCCCGCCCTGCTCCTGCTGCTGCCGGCCATGCTGGGCATTGCGCCCGTCCATGCCGCCGACGGCCTGGAGCGCATCGAGCACATCGTCGTCATTTACGCCGAGAACCGCAGCTTCGACCACCTGTTCGGGCTCTTTCCGGGGGCCGACGGCATCGCCAATGCGACGCCGGAGCAGAAGACGCAGCTCGACTACGATGGCGTGCCGCTGCCTCACCTGCCGCCGGTTTACCAGCACGGTCATGCCGACCCGGCCTTCCCGGCCCGGCTGCCCAACGGCCCCTTCCGCATCGACGCGCCGCCCGTGGCACGCGGCTACGACGAGGTGCTACCCAGCCCGGTGCACAACTTCTACCAGAACTTCGAACAGATCAACGGCGGCCGCAACAACCGCTTCGTCGCCACTACCAACGTCGGAGCCTGGACCATGGGCTACTTCGACGGCTCGCGGCTGAAGCTCTGGCAATGGGCGCGCGAGTTCACGCTGGCCGACAAGTTCTTCATGGCGGCCTACGGGGGCTCCTTCCTCAACCACCAGTGGCTGGTCTGCGCCTGCACGCCGCGCGACACGGCCGCGCCTGAAGGCACGCGCGCCCGGCCTGGCGCCGACGGAAGGCTGCAGCGCCGGGGCAACTCGCCGGCAACCGCACTGGACGGGCCACCGGCGCTGCTCGACGGTACGGTGACGCCCGACGGGTGGGTGGTGAATACCTCGCAACCGCCCTACCAGCCCAGCGGCGCGGCGCCGCTGGC
>CAYTFA010000482.1:0-411 GCA_964436755.1 uncultured Rhodocyclaceae bacterium
GAATGGCCACGGCCCAGGAGGCGACGCGTGCCGATTCCTTGGTGTGCCGCTGCGATTCCTGCACCATCTCCCAGTCGCCGGGCATCGGTTCCTGCACCTTGACCGTCGCGGCTTCCTCCTTGGCGTTGCGCAGTTCGATGCGCCAGGACGACTCGCTCTGGTTATCGGCAATGCGGCGGTAATTCGTCTGCCTGCGCTCGGCGGTGATGTCGAACGCCTCGCCCAGGCGCAGGCGCAGCGTCTCGTTCTTTGCCGTGTGTTCGATGCGGTCCTCGCCGACGAACTGCGCCGCTCCCTTCGAGTCGCGCGCATAGACGCGCACCGTCCCCGCCGGCAGCGGCTTGCCCAACTGGCCCCCCTTGTTGTCGAACTCGAGGAACACGGCAGGCTTGAGCTTCTGCCCGATCTGGC
>CAYTFA010000482.1:421-2170 GCA_964436755.1 uncultured Rhodocyclaceae bacterium
GAGTGCGCCCGCGACCCGCTCGACGTCGTCATCCGTCATCGCCGGGAACAACGGGATCGAGAGGCAGCGTGCATAATAAGTATCCGCGCCGGGCAATTCGCGCTCGCCATAGCGGTCGCGGTAATACCAGTCGTTGCCGGCGAGCAGGTATTCGCGCCGGGTTGGCACGGCGCCGGCCGATAGCAGCGCGAGCTGCTTGGTCTGGTTGTCGGAGATCGTCGTCGGCCGCTCGAAGCTGTAGAGGTGGTAGTCCATCAGCGCCTCCTGCGTGGCCTCGGCGACCTTGGCCCGCGCCGGCGCCGGTGCCGCCATGGCCATCAGGCGGCCGTCGTTCGGCCGCACGCGATTGACGCTGCCGGCGACCAGTTGCAGGGTGGCGTCGGCGAAGCCGGCGCCGCTGCGATTGGTGAGGGTGACCCAGCCGTTGAGGTCGAGGCTGCGGCCGTCGGCGGAAAGGCTGGCGACGTAGTCGGCCTTCCACGACAGCCCGCCGGTGAGATAGGACAGCTCGACCGATTGGCGTCCGCCGGCGGCGTCGAGCAGCACGGACAGCGTCGGCCGGTCGCGCAGGTTGGCCGGCACGCCGTCGAAGGCCAGCCGGCCGGGCACGCCGGTCTCGATGCGGTCGGCGAAGCGCAGAACCGTGCCCTGTCCCGTGGCCAGTACCGTCGCCCGCTCGCGCCGCTCAGCATCCGTCGTCGGATGCGGCCGGATCACGGTGACCTCGCGGCCGACGTACTTTTCCAGGAGCTTCTGCGGCGTGAGCAGGTCGAAATCGAAGTTCTGTTCGACGAGTGCCAGCGCCGGGCCGCTCGCGGCGCGCAGCAGCGCCGTCTCCGGCCGCATCTGTGCCGCCACCTCGCGCAGGGAAAGCCGCACCAGGCCCGCCGGGAGTTCGGCTCGCCGGCGTTCCTTGACCAGGGCAAGGTCGTCGTTATAGACGGTCAGCGCTACGCCTTCGCGCTCGGCGGCGGTTGAGGCGATGTCGCGCACCGGCTCGGCGGCAAGGGCCGTGCCGGCGAGGAAGGCGAGGCCAAGCAGGGAAACGCGTGTCGACATGGTTCTCTCCGGATCAGGTCAAACGATGGGCATAGCATAGCGGCGACGGCGGTATCATGGCGGCGACTACAGCACACGAGGAGAAGAATCATGCAAAAGCTGCTTGCCGCACTCTTGTTCGCCCTGGCCCTGCCGGCCCTGGCCGCCGTCGAAGTGGCCGGCGTCAAGTTCGACGACAAGGCCAAGGTCGGCGCCGGCGACGCCGTGCTCAACGGCGCCGGGCTGCGCAGCCGGGCCTTCTTCAAGGTCTATGCGATCGGCCTCTACCTGCCGCAGAAGGGTGCAACTGCCGCCGACGTGCTGGCCACCAAGGGCGCCAAGCGCATCGCCATCGTCACCCTGCGCGAACTCGCCGCCGAGCAGTTCGTCGACGGGCTGCTGGACGCGCTGAAGAACAATCACGACGAGGCCGCGCTGAAGGCACTGCAGCCGAGGATCGACCAGTTCCGCAGCACCATGTTGTCGATCGGCAACGCGCCGGAGAAGTCGGCAGTGACCATCGACTACCTGCCGGAAAGCGGCACGCGGCTTTCGTTCAACGGCACGCAGAAGGGCACCGACATCGCCGGCGAGGATTTCTACCGCGCGCTGCTGCGCATCTGGGTCGGCGACAAGCCGGCGCAGGAGGACCTCCGGGAAAAACTGCTCGGGAAGGGGTCTTGAGGCTCGCACTGGCGCTCGCCTTCTGTG
>CAYTFA010000483.1:0-2169 GCA_964436755.1 uncultured Rhodocyclaceae bacterium
AGGCAAACGTCGGATTCGGGTATTTCGCGCAGGTGTTCGATGATGAGGCCATTCAGTGTTTTCGGCCCGTTCAGGGGCAAACTTAAGCCAAGCAGCCGATTGAGTTCGCGCAGGGTGTGGCCGCCGTCAACCAGCGCTGTGCCATCCTGGGCCCATGCCGAGTCGGCGGCCGCGCCCGGCATGCTGGTCGTAAACTTGCCGACGATTTCCTCGATGATGTCTTCTAGAGTCACCAGGCCGAGGAGTTCGCCGTACTCGTCCACGACCAACCCCTGGCGCTGCCGGTTCTCGCGGAAGAACTGTAGTTGGGCGTAGACATGGGTCGAGGCGGGAATGAAGTAAGGCTCGATCAGTTGTTCGCGCAGGGTGCCGACGTCCAGTGGTCCGCCGAGCGCGCATGCCAGAAGGCGGCGCTGATGCAGGATGCCTATCACGTTGCCCGGGTCCCCGGCGACCACCGGCACTCGTGTGTGGTAGCTGGTGGCCAGTTGCGCCCGGATATCCTCTATCGGCGCATCGATGTCGATCAATTCTATCTCGCCGCGCGGCACCATGATGTCCTCGACCGTGACCTGCTCCAGTTCGAACAGGTTGATCAGGATGTCCCGGTGCTGGCCGGGGATGCCGCGGGACTCGAGCACCAGCGCGCGCAGTTCGGCGGGTGACAGCGGGGCCGCGTCGTGGCCCGGCTTCGGTTCCAATCGCATGAGTCGCAGCAGGCCCGAGGCGAACAGGTTTATGAACCAGACGAGGGGATAGGCGGCGCGAAGCAGCGGCCAGAGCAGGAAGCCCAGCACCACCGCCAACCGGTCGGCATGGGTGGCACCGATGATCTTGGGTGTGATCTCTGAAAACACGAGGATGGCGAAGGTGATCGCCAGCGTGCCGGCCCCGAGTGCCCACTTTTCCTCTCCGAACAGTTCGATGGTGATCACGCTGACCAGCGTCGCGGCAGCGGCATTGACCAGATTGTTGCCGAGCAGGATCACGCCGAGCATCTTGTCGGTGCGGCCGATGAGCTCGAGCGCAAGGCGCGCGCCCCGATGGCCTTCGCCAGCAAGATGACGCAGGCGGAAGCGGTTGGCCGCCATCATGCTGGTCTCGGTCATCGAGAAAAAGGCCGACAGAACCAGCAGGACAATCAGCGTTCCGCCGAGAGCGGATAGCGGGATGTCTTCCATCGATGGAGGCTCAGCCGCGGCCGAGCAGCACTTCCAGCACGAAGCGGCTGCCGACGTAGGCGAGCAGCAGGACCACGAACCCGGACACGGTGAGCCGCAGCGCCGTCCGGCCGCGCCAGCCCCAGCGCACCCGGCCGAACAGCAGCACGCCGAAGATGCCGAGGGCGATCAGCGAGAACAGGGTCTTGTGATCGAACCGGAACGGCCGTCCGAACACCTGCTCCGAGAACAGCACGCCGCTGAGCGCGGTGAGCAGCAGCAGCACGAAACCGATCGCGATGAAGCGGAAGAGGATGCGCTCGAGCACGAGCAGCGGCGGCAGCCGCTCGATCCAGCGGGCGAACGGGGAAAATGCGGTGACCGGGTGACCGTGCAGCGAGCGCTCGGCGGCCGTCATGAGCGCTGCGTGCAGCGCCGACAGCATGAGCACGCCATAGGCGAGCGTGCCGACCAGCAGATGCGGCAGCAGCAGCGGCCGCATCTCGTCGGCCGGCATCTCGACGCCGGGAAACACCAGCGGCAGCAGGCAGGTCACGGCCGCGATCGGGATCACCACGGAGCGCAGTGCCTCGACCCGGACCGAGAGGCCTTCGAGCCACAGCAGGACGACCCCCACGAGGAAGGTGCCCGAAAGCGCCGGACCGAAGCCGAAGCGCAGGCCGCCCGCACCGTGCATGGCCAGATAGAGGGAGACGCCGTGCGCGAGGATGCCGGCCAGCAACAGCCACGAACCGATGTCGGCACGCGGGGACGGCGCGACAGCCGCGGCGTCGGTTCGGCGCGCGCGCGCCACGGCCCCCCACGACAGAAGGTAGAGCAGCACCGCGAGGAGCGGGGCGATAACCAGTAGAATCGGCACGAATCCAGTTTAACCCAAGCCCATGCTCGAGAATCTCTCCCAGCGTCTGGCCCGCGTCGTCAAGACGATCAAGGGCGAGGCCCGCCTGACGGAATCCAACACGCAGGAGATGCTGCGCGAGATCCGGAT
>CAYTFA010000484.1:0-2168 GCA_964436755.1 uncultured Rhodocyclaceae bacterium
CCGTCGAGATCGAGAAGCGCATGATGTTCCTGATCCTGCTGCTGATCGTCGCCGTGGCCGCCTTCAACATCGTGTCCACGCTGGTCATGGCCGTGCAGGACAAGCGTGCCGACATCGCCATCCTGCGCACGCTGGGCGCCAGCCCGCGCAGCGTCATGGGCATTTTCGTCGTGCAGGGCACGCTCATCGGCGTGGTCGGGCTTGCGGCGGGAATAGCCGGGGGCGTCGCCCTCGCGCTCAACATCGACGTGGTGGTTCCCGCGCTGGAGCGCCTGCTGGGCGTGCACTTCCTGGCCAAGGACGTGTATTACATCAGCGAACTGCCCTCCGACCTGCATTGGTCCGACGTGTGGACCATCGGCATCGTTTCCTTCCTGCTGACCCTGCTCGCGACGCTCTATCCGAGCTGGCGGGCCGCGCGCACGCAGCCGGCGGATGCCCTGCGCTATGAGTGAGCCGGTCCTCTCCTGCACCGGGCTGACCAAGGTGTTCCGCCAGGGCGGGAGCGAGGTGCCCGTGCTCGGCGGCGTCGAGCTGGAGGTTCGCGCCAGCGAAACCGTGGCTGTGGTCGGCGCCAGCGGCTCGGGCAAGAGCACGCTGCTGCACCTGCTCGGCGGCCTCGATGCGCCCACCGCCGGCCAGGTGAGTTTGCAGGGACGAGACCTGGCCCGCGTTGGCGAGGCCGAGCGCGGCGCGTTGCGCAACCGCGCGCTCGGCTTTGTCTACCAGTTCCACCACCTGTTGATGGAATTCTCCGCCGTCGAAAACGTCGCCATGCCGCTGTGGATCCGGCGCATGGCACGCGCGGAGGCGGAAGCACGCGCCGCCGCGGTGCTGGAGCGCGTCGGCCTCGGCCATCGCCTGCGTCATCGTCCCGGCGAGTTGTCGGGTGGCGAGCGCCAGCGCGTCGCCGTCGCGCGCGCTCTGGTGACGGCGCCGGCCTGCCTGCTTGCCGACGAGCCCACGGGCAACCTCGACCGCAGTGCCGCGGATGCGGTGTTCGACCTGCTGCTCGAGTTGTGCCGTGAGCGCGGGGCCGCACTGGTGCTGGTCACCCACGATGCGGACCTTGCCGCGCGCGCCGGGCGCCGCCTGCTGCTGCGCGACGGTCGCCTGAGCTGAACCTGCCCGCTCAGGGCAGGTCGTCGGTGTTGAGGGCGTCGAGCGCGTTCTCGAGTTCGACCCGACCATGCGGGGACGCCATGGCGATCAGCGTGAACCCCGGTCGTAGCACGAATTCGCCACGCGGATTGAACTCCCAGTCGGCGCCGGTACGCACCGCCAGCAGCACGTAGTGGTCGCTGCGCTCGCGGTGCAGGCTGGACAGCGGCCGCGGCTTGAAATCCGAAGGCACGACGATTTCCTCGACGCGCAGCTTGTGCACCGAGCGCAGCATTTCGTCGAGGAAGGAGACCACGTGCGGCCGCAGCATGGCCGAGGCGATGCGCATGCCGCCGGTGAAGTTGGGCGAGACGATCGAATCGGCGCCGGCCTTGCGCATCTTCTCGACGTTGCGCAGGTCGTTGCAGCGGGCGACGACGCGCACCGCCGGATTGTGCTGCTTGACGGTGAGGCTGATCATCAGGTTGCGGCTGTCGTCGCCGGTGACGGCAAAGACGCCCTTCGCCTCCTCGAGGTTGGCACGCAGCAGGACGTCGTCGTCCGAGGCATCGCCTTGCAGGTAGAGCAGGCCGGCCTTCTTCTCGGCATGCGATTCGAGCAGGTCGAGGTTCTCGTCGATGGCGATGTAGTGGTGGTTGGTGGCATCGAGTTCGGCGGCAACGTTGCGGCCGACGCGGCCGAATCCGCACAGGATGTAGTGGCCGTGGAGCTTTTTCATCATCTTGTCCATGCGTCGTCTCCGCATCGATTTGTTGAAGTCGCTGGCGAGCACCAGCGCCGTCACGCTGGAAAAGAAGTAGGTCATGATGCCGATGCCGGAAAAGGCGACGGCCATGGTGAACAGCTCGCGGTCCGGGTGATGGTAGATGTCGACGCCGGCGCCGTAGCCGATGGTCGCCACCATCAGGAAAGTCATGTAGATCGCGTCGAGCCAGTTCGCGTCCTCGCCGGCGAAGTGCTTGAAGCCGAAGGCGCCTGCGACCATGACGACGAGGAAGGCGGAGAGCGCGAGAATGATTGAATGCCGCGCGCGGCGCAGGACTTCG
>CAYTFA010000485.1:0-2165 GCA_964436755.1 uncultured Rhodocyclaceae bacterium
GCCGTCGAGAATCACCTCCCAGTGGGTCTCGCCGTCGGGCCCGTCGGCCGCGCGCTCGACCCCCGCCACGGTCTCGCGTGCCACCAGGCAATTGCGATGGATGCGCAGGTAGCGCTCGCCGAATTCGGTCTCCAGGTGCACCAGCGATTCCTCGAGCAGGAACTCGCGCTGCGCGGTACGGGCGGTGACGTACTTCTGTTCGGCCTTCAGGTAGATGATCTCCGCCACCGGCACCAGCAGGATGCGCCCGCGTTCCATGCACGACAGGTGCCGCCGCACGGCGAGCGCCGATTTCTCCAGGCGCTGCACATCGTCGGCGCGGCGCCGGGCCTTCTTCAGGGCATCGGCCAAACGCGCGGCACGCACCGGTTTCACCAGGTAGTCCAGTGCGGCCAGCTCGAAGGCCTGCACCGCGTACTGGTCGAAGGCGGTGACGAAGACCACGGCCGGCGGCACCGGCAGGCGCGCCAGGTGGCCCGCCAGTTCGATGCCGTCCATGCCGGGCATGCGGATGTCGATCAGCGCGACGTCGAAATCGCCGGCCTGGGCCAGGTCGAGCGCGGCAAAGCCGTCGGCGGCCTCGGCAACCACCTGCGTCGGCACGTCGGCGGCGATATCGCCGAGCAGGTCGCGCAGGCGGGTGCGGGCGGGCGCCTCGTCGTCCACCAGCAGCAGGCGCAGGGGCTGGCTCATCGCGCCCCCACCGGCCGGTACGGGAACTCGATGGCCACCAGGAAGCGGCCGCCTTCCACGCGCGTGGTGAGGGTGGCATCGAGGTCGAAGAACAGCATCAGGCGCTCGCGGATGTTGGCCAGCGCCATCTGGTTGCCGCGCGTGTGGCTTTCGCTGCCCATCATCGGGTTGGAGAGTTCGATGCGTAGCCGGCCGTCGCGGCACTCGAAGCGGATCACGATCTCGCCGGGCTCCGTCGCCGGTTCGATGCCGTGGTAAACGGCGTTTTCCAGCAACGGCTGCAGCATCAGCGGCGGCACCAGCGGGTCCGGCGGGCAGGCCGCCATGTCCCACGTGACGCGAACGCGCTCACCCAACCGCAGGCGCTCGAGGCTGATGTACTGGCGGGCAATCTGGATTTCCTCGGAAAGCGGGACGAGGTCGGCGTTCTCCCGCATCAGCACGCGAAACAGGTCCGCCAGCTCCTCGAGCGCATTCTCGGCACGGCGGGGGTCGGTGCGTATCACGCCGAGTACGCCGTTCAGCGAATTGAACAGGAAGTGCGGCCGGATGCGCGCGGTCAGCGCCAGCAACCTCGCCTCGGCCACCGCCGGCGCGCGGGCGCGCGCACCCAGTTCGAACCACATGAGTACCAGCCCCGTAGCGATGGCTGCCCAAAGCAGATTGCGGCCGGGCCCAGCCGCATCCGCGGCAAGCAGGTGAAGTTCGGCCAGAAGGATGCGCGTACCACCCGTGACGAGCAAGGCCGTGGCCAGGACCACGCCGACACCCCATCCCTTCGGCATGCTCGCAAGGCGACCGCCGATCAGGGTAAGCAGCACCAGAACGGCCAGCGCGGCCGGCTCGACCAGAGCCGCCGACTCGATGAACTCGGCCGGAAAGTAGCGCCACTCGCGGTTGGCGGCAAGCGTCACCAGCAGCGCGCCGACGTTGACGGCGAGCAACACCCGCAGCCAGCTTCCCATGTTGCGGAAGTCCGGCATGCCGGTCGGAACGGTGTTTTCCCTTATACTGCGGCTCTGATCCAAGTGCGCGTCACCGTTGATTTTCCAGCGTTTTTATCACTTCCACTGCAAGCCGAGCTAGCGGCGCGATTATGACAGAACCCAAACCGCCGGCGTCTTCCCCTGCCGCAGCCGCGTGGTCCGGCCGCTTCGCCGAACCCGTTTCCGATCTCGTCAAGCGCTACACCGCCTCGGTGTTCTTCGACAAGCGCATGGCAGCGCAGGACATCCGCGGCTCGCTCGCCCACGCGAAAATGCTGGCGCGCCAGGGCATCATCTCAGCCGACGACCTGGCCGCAATCGAGCGTGGCATGGCGCAGATCGCGGGCGAGATCGCCGCCGGAACCTTCGCCTGGAACCTCGACGACGAGGATGTGCATCTCAACATCGAGAAGCGCCTCACGGCACTGATCGGCGACGCCGGCAAGCGCCTGCACACCGGCCGCTCGCGCAATGACCAGGTGGCCA
>CAYTFA010000486.1:0-2163 GCA_964436755.1 uncultured Rhodocyclaceae bacterium
CTGTACCACTACGCGCCGGATGAACCGGTGCGGCTCGTCGGCCACAGCCTGGGTGGCAACGCGGCCTGCATCTACTCCGGGATCCGCCCTTCGCGCATCCGCAAGCTGGTCAACCTCGAAGGACTGGGGCTAAGGCGCTATCGGCCGGAGGAGGCCGTGGAGCGCTACGCGAACTGGCTGGACCAGTTGCGCGACACGCCGTCGTTCCGTTCCTACCCCGATCGAGCCGCATTCGCCGCACGCCTGCAGAAGGAGAATCCCCGCCTTTCCGACGGCGCGGCGGCCTATCTTGCCGGGCACCTGGGCGAAAGCGACGGCCAGGGCGGAATCCGCCTTGCCGCCGACCCCTACCATCGCTGGGTGAATCCGGTCATCTATCGCGTCGAGGAGGCGATGGCGTTGTGGCGGCAGGTCAGCGCGCCGGTGCTGTGGGTGACTGCGGCCGACTCCTACGTCTTCAAGCAGCTTTTTTCGCTCGATTCGCCCGAGTATCGCGAGCGCATCGCCTGTTTCCGCGACATCCGCGAGGCCGTCGTCGACGACGCCGGCCACAACATGCATCACGACCAGCCGCAGCGCGTGGCCCGGCTGGTCGAGGACTTCCTCGCCGAATGAAGCCGCTCAACGCCGACCTGCATTGCCATTCGACGGTTTCCGACGGCCTTCTGGCTCCCGCCGACCTCGTCCGCCGTGCCCACGCACATGGCGTGGAACTGCTGGCACTGACCGACCACGACGAACTCGGCGGGCTGGCCGAGGCGCGGCAGGAGGCGGCGGCGATCGGGCTGCGCTTCCTCGATGGGGTCGAGATTTCCGTATCGTGGGGTGACGACCAGACGGTGCATATCGTCGGCCTCGGCGTGCGACCGTCCGATGCGGCGCTGGCCGACGGGCTGCAGCGCGTGCGCAGCGGGCGCGATGCGCGAGCCGCGCGCATGGCCGGTGAGCTGGCGAAGGCGGGCATCGACGGCGCCTACGAGGGAGCGCTGCGTTATGCCGGCAATCCGGCCTTGGTCAGCCGGGCCCATTTCGCCCGCTTCATCGTCGAGAAAGGTTATGCGCGCGACGTCAAGTCGGTCTTCGACCACTGGCTGGCCAAGGGCAAGCCGGGCTACGTGTCCCATGCCTGGGCGACGCTCGAGGAGGCCATGGCGTGGATCCACGGCGCCGATGGCGTTGCAGTGATCGCCCATCCCGGGCGCTACCGCCTGAGCCGGGCCGAGCGCCACGAACTGTTCGGCATCTTCCGCGACCTCGGCGGTGCCGGCATCGAGGTCCTTTCCGGTTCGCACAAGGACGACGAGGTACGGGAGTTTTCCCGGGTCTGCCGCGAGTTCGGCTTCCTCGCTTCGCGTGCCTCGGACTTCCACGGCCCCGGCGAAAGCAGCGTGGAGCTCGGGTCCATGCCCGACCTGCCCGAAGGGCTCACTCCGGTCTGGTCCCAGTTCGTCTGAAGTCCTGTCGCCGGCCCCTGCAGGCCGGTACAATCCGGGCCCCGGCTCTTCACGCTACGCCGCATGGCCCAACTGTTCCATATCCACCCGGAGCAACCGCAACCGCGCCTGATCAAGCAGGCGGCGGAGATCGCGCGTGCCGGCGGGCTCATTGCACTGCCTACGGATGCCGCCTATTCGCTGGCCGGCGTCACCGGCCATGCACCGCTGCTGGATCGCATCCGCAGCATCCGCCAGGTCGACGAGCGACACCATTTCACCCTGATGTGCCGTGACCTGTCGGAGATCGCCACCTACGCACGGGTCGACAACAGCCAGTACCGGCTGCTCAAGGCCTGTACGCCGGGTAGCTATACCTTGATCCTGGAAGCGACGCGCGAGCTTCCGCGGCGGGTGCTGCACCCCAAGCGCAAGACCATCGGCCTGCGCGTACCCGCGCACCCCGTCGCGCTTGCGCTGCTGCAGGAACTCGACGAGCCCCTGCTCAGCTCGACCCTGATCCTGCCGGGGGACGAGCAGCCCCTGGCCGACGCCGACCACATCCGCGAGCGCCTCGAGAAGCTCATCGACCTGGTGATCGACGCCGGTCACTGCGGCACCGAGATGACCACGGTGATCAACCTGGCGGGCGCCCAGCCGGAACTCGTGCGGGCCGGTCTCGGGCCCCTGGAACCGTTCGGGCTGGCATGACCCCGTCTGATAAAATCGA
>CAYTFA010000487.1:0-2156 GCA_964436755.1 uncultured Rhodocyclaceae bacterium
TGACGCCACCCTTGGCGTTGATCAGCTTCATGTAGTCGATCCAGCCGCCGAACACCGAGATGCCGTTGTTGCCGTAGGGGCCAACGCGGTAGCTCAGCAGCGAAATGAACTGGTCGGCCGCCTGTACCGCCGGCGCTGCCGCGAACAGGGCGCCAGCGCCCAGCAGGACTGCTATCGATTTCTTCATCTTCAACATGGTGGGTCTCCTCCTCTAATTGAA
This sequence comes from uncultured Rhodocyclaceae bacterium, assembly GCA_964436755.1. Taxonomy (GTDB): domain Bacteria; phylum Pseudomonadota; class Gammaproteobacteria; order Burkholderiales; family Rhodocyclaceae; genus Sulfuritalea. Next base: position 221 of record CAYTFA010000487.1, read on the forward strand.
CGACTATCGGGCCCCCGCTCAGTGCGGGAAAGGCCAAATCCTGAGCTTCTCCTTGCCGATCTGCCACAGGCGGGCCAGCCCGTGCGGCTCGACAGCGAGGAAGAAGATGATAAGACCGCCGAAAATCATCAGTTCCAGGTTGGAAACGACGGCGGTCGAAATCTCTATGCCGAACAGGCCAAGCATCGGATGCATGACGATGTTCAGGAAGATGGGGAACAGCACGATGAAGGCGGCGCCGAAGAAGGATCCGAGGATGGAGCCGACGCCGCCGATGATGACCATGAACAGGATGCGGAACGACAGGTCGAGCGTGAAGTAGTCGGGCTCGACCGTGCCCAGGTAGCAATAGGCCGCCAGTGCGCCCGCCACTCCGCAGTAGAAGGAGCTCACCGCGAAGGCGAGCAGCTTGGTGCGCATCAGCGGAATGCCGATCACCTCCGCCGCAACGTCCATGTCGCGCACTGCCATCCAGGCCCGCCCGGTGTTCGAGCGCACCATGTTCTTCGCCAGCAGGCCGAGCAGCGCAACGATGCTCAGTGTCAGCATGTACTTGGCGAGCGGGGTGTTGATCGCCAGGCCCAGCACGGAGATGTCCTGGGCGGTAATCACGCCGGAGCTCGAATGGTTCGAGAACCAGCCGAACTTGGTCAGCGCCCAGACGACGAAGAACTGCGCTGCCAGCGTGGCAACGGCGAGGTAAAAGCCCTTGATGCGCAGGCTGGGCAGGCCGAACACGATGCCGACCAGGGCTGCGCACAGGCCGCCGAGGCCGAAGGACAGGACCGCCGGAATTTCCGGGACGCGCAGGATGAAGTTGTAGGCGCCGAAGGCACCGACCGCCATGAAGGCCGCAGAGCCGAGCGAGAGCTGTCCCGCGTAGCCGGTGAGGATGTTGAGGCCCATCGTCGCCAGCGAAAAGATCAGGAAGGGGATCAGGATCGCCGACAGCCAATACTGGTCCGCGATCAGCGGAACGACGACGAAGGCGAAGACGACCATCAGCGCGATGCCGATGCGGTCCTGGCGGATCGGGAAGATCTGCTGGTCGGCAGCGTAGGTGGTCTTGAATTGCCCGGTTTCGCGGTAGAGCATGGCCTAGGACCTCAAACCCGATCGATGTGCCGTTCGCCGAACAGGCCTTCCGGGCGCACCAGCAGGAAGAACAGCGAAAGCACGTAGGGGAACCAGTTCTCGATGCCGCCGCCGACCATCGGGCCGATGTACACCTCGGCCAGTTTCTCGGTGGAGCCAATGATCAGGCCGCCGACGATGGCGCCGAGCACCGAGGTGAAGCCGCCGAGGATCAGTACCGGCAGCGCCTTGAGGGCGACGAAGGTAAGCGCGAACTGGGCGCCATTGCGGGCACCCCAAAGCATGCCGGCCACCAGCGCGACGAAGCCTGCGACGGACCAGATGATGGCCCAGATGTGCTGCAGCGGAATGCCGATCGAGAGCGCGGCCTGGTGGTCGTCGGCAACGGCGCGCAGGGCGCGGCCGACCTTGGTGTACTGGAAGAACGCAGCCAGCGAGATGACGAGAATCCCCGCGATGGTCGCGGCAATGAGGTCGAAGGAGCTGACGACGATGTTGAAGTTGTCGAGGATGTAGGGGATCGGCTCGTCCTGGATGGCGAGGTCGATGCGCCGCGTGGAAGCGCCCCAGGCGATCTGCGCCAGGCCCTCGACGAAGAAGGTGAGGCCAATGGTCGCCATGAACAGCGTGATCTGCGGCTGGTTGACCAGCGGCCGCAGCACGACGCGCTCGGTGACCACACCGAGCACGGTCATCGCGGCGAACGAGCAGACGAAGGCGATGGGCAGCGAGGCGCCCATGTCGACGACCCCGGCGAAGGTGAGCGCCGCCAGGTAGACCATCGCTCCCTGGGCGAAGTTGAACACGCCGGACGCCTTGTAGATCAGCACGAAGCCGAGCG
>CAYTFA010000488.1:0-2143 GCA_964436755.1 uncultured Rhodocyclaceae bacterium
AGGAAAGTATTGGTTATAAGAAATATCGGTGACATCATATTTATAGTCACTTCCGTGATAAAAATTTCCAACAGGAGTCTTTATAAAAATATTTGAAGTGTCCATAACTGAATGAGTAATATGCAAAAATCTCACCATAAATGAACCTAACTTAAAGTCTTTTCTAAATTTCACTTCTGTTACACGTCTATTAAGACCAAAGTCTCTTAACTTCTCATTAGTAAAAGCAGCTGTCAGGGGTGTTGCATACATTGGAAATTCAGGGAGTTGATCAAGGACAAATGGCACACCACCGATATGATCTTCGTGTCCATGAGTCAAAAGTAGTCCAACAATTTTCTTACCCTGAGCAACCAGCTTTTTAAGGTGTGTGATGTCAGGTATAAGAAAATCCACACCAGGAGTCGAGGCGTCTGGAAATCCCATGCCACAGTCAACGATCAAGATATCGTCACCGACGATATAAAGATACATATTTTTGGTTACACTACCAATACCACCAAGCGGGATGAGAGTTACTGTTCCTTGAGGATTTGAATTAATTTCCATTGTATTGATTATAACTGAGCTCTACTCATAACTAAAGAGCGCGCTTACCACGAAGAGATGAAGCTTTTGATATTTTCATTCGTAACCAAGAATTTTTGTCCTTGAGGAATTTTTCCAAGCATCATGTAATATACCGTTTTTCTCACAATGCCTTGAATCACTCTTTGAAGTCCACGAATTCCAGGATCATACCCAAGGGGTCTTACTATTGCCTCAGGCCACACATCATCTGAGATAGCAAAATCATTTGGAGTAAGACCAGCATCAAGCATGGCCTTTGGCAACACATAAGTCTTACCAATAACTGTCTTTTCCTCATCTGTATATGAAGGCATTTGAATAATTTCAAGTCTATCAACAACGGCTGTAGAAATATCTTTTGTATTGTTACTTGTTGCAATAAAAAGCACTTGAGAAAGATCTACAGGATAGTCAATGAAGTGATCGGTGAATGCTTTATTTTGTAGTGGATCAAGAAGCTCAACAAGTACACCCATGATATCTGCTCTCCCCTCAGCACTTACCCTATCAATTTCGTCTAGCAATATGACTGGATTTGAAGTTCCTGCACGTCTTAAAGCCTTTATGACAAACCCAGGCTCACTATCAGAATACAGTCTACTTTTTCCTCGAAGTTGCGATGCAGAACCCATACCTCCAAATGGAATACGCTCAATTTTGCGACCCAAGGCCTCAGCAATAGAATATGCAATAGTTGTTTTACCAACACCAGCAAGCCCGACAAGGGAAAGAATTGGAGCACGAGCAATAATTCCACTCCCCGCTTGACCGGCACGTTGCTTTGTCAAAATCATAACTGATAAAAATTCCAAAATTTGTTCCTTCACTGCATCCAATCCGTAATGATTGTGGTCCAATACCTGCTTTGCGTGTGCAAGGTCAAGAATATCTTGCGACAATTTTCCCCAAGGAAGCGCAGTAATCCATGTAATATATCGGGAAATAGTATCGTATTCTGTGTAAAAAGATGGCTGGTCTTTTACGACTCGAAGTCTTGCAACCATGGCCTTTGCTGACATCCCAAGATCCTCTGGAAGTCGGGCAGCAGCTATCAAATCATCAAGCTTTTTTATTTGGTCACCAGGACCTGGTAATACATTTGGATTTTGAGGATTTTGGGCAGCATCCATATTAAAAGTATACCAGAGTTACTATTCGAAGAGATATTTTACGACAGGTATTTTCTTACCTATCACAACTAATACAAAACAACTAACAAACACCAACATAACAATCCCCAAAATTACGAGCCACAAAGGTGAATAAATATTTCCTGGAGTAAGCTTTGTATACCCGCGCATTATATCCAAAACATAGGGATGAATAAGAAAAATTCCAAGTATTGTTGTTGAGATGTATTGAATAAGGTTTTTTTGTTTTTGGGAGAATCCTTTTTCAAATCGATGCTCAAACCCTTTCACGGTGAGAAAAATTGAAACACTCATAAGAATAATTGTTGGACTGAAATAAGAAGTGTAGTATCCATCAAAATCTCCGTTTGCCCAGTGAATCGTAATAAAACACAAAACAAGTGAAAGACATACAAGAGCAACCCTCACATATTTTGTAAAAT
>CAYTFA010000489.1:0-2142 GCA_964436755.1 uncultured Rhodocyclaceae bacterium
GCAGTTGTTCACGTTCCAGCCGTACAGCCACTCCATCGCGTCGTAGAAGCGCTCCGCCGTGCGGCCCTTCCACAGCGAGTTGCGCACCAGGCGCTCGACGCCCTTGGCGTGGTAGAGGCGACCCATCTCGCGTCCCGACAGCACGATGCGCGCCGTACGCGTGATGCGCGAACGCTGGTAGAGGTCGAGCGCCTTTGCCCAGTCCTTGTTGCAGACGCGAAGCGCCTCGCCCAGGGTGACGGCATCTTCCAGCGCCATGCAGGCGCCCTGCGCCATGTATTGGGTGGTCGGGTGGGCGGCGTCGCCGAGCAGCGTGGCGCGGCCGTAGGTCCATTGGGCGATCGGCTCGCGGTCGGCCGTGGCCCAGCGCTTCCATGACTTGGGCAGGTCGATCAGTTGGCGCGCCTTGGGGCAGATGCCCTGGAAGTAGCTTTGCACTTCCTCCTTGCTGCCTTCGGTAACGCCCCATTCTTCCTTGCCGCGGCTGTGGAAGGTCACCACCACGTTGTATTCCTTGCCGCCGCGCAGCGGATAGTGCACCAGGTGGCAGTTGGGGCCGACCCAGATGCTGGCGGCGTTCCACTTCAGGTTTTCCGGGAAATCCCTGGCGTCCACCACGGCGCGATAGACGACGTGGCCGGTGACGCGCGGCGGATCATTGACGTACTGGGCGCGCACCACCGAGCGCACGCCGTCGGCGCCGATCAGGGCCTGGCCGGTGAAGGTCTTGCCGTTGCCGCAGGTGACGGTCACGGCGTCGGCGTTCTGCTCGATGCTCTCGACGCGGCAGCCGGTGTGGAACTCGACATGGCCGCATTCCTGGGCGCCTTCCAGCAGCGAGTTGTGGATGTCCTGGCGGTGGATCACGGCATAGGGATTGCCGAAGCGCTTGCGGAAGTTCTCGTCGGTCGGGATCTTGCCGACCTGGTATTCGTCGATGGCGTCGTGCATCACCATGTAGTCGGTGAACACGGCGCGGCTGCGGGTCTTGTCGCCGACGCCCAGCGCGTCGAAGGCGTGGAAGGCGTTGGGGCCGAGCTGGATGCCCGCGCCGATTTCGCCGAGCTGCGCCGCCTGTTCCAGGACGACGACTTCGAAGCCCTGGCGTACGAGGGCGAGTGCCGCGGCGAGGCCGCCGATGCCGCCGCCGGCGACGAGTACGGGAAGCTGCGTGCTCATGTGGTTTCTCCTCTTATTCAGGCTGGCCGATGGTCAGCGTTACGTCGCCGACGCGGTCGATGTGGCCGCTGATGCGGTCGCCGGACTTGACCGGGCCGACGCCTTCGGGCGTGCCGGTGTAGATCAGGTCGCCGGGTTGCAGGTGGTAGAACTGCGACAGGTCGGCCAGCAGTTCCGGGATGTTCCAGATCAGCTGCGAGAGGTCGGCGTTCTGCTTGGTTTCGCCGTTGACCTTGAGATTGATGTTGCCCTTGTCGAGCACGCCCAGGTCGCCGACCGGCAGGATTGCCGTGCAAATGGCCGACCTTTCGAAGTCTTTGCCCAGATCCCAGGGGCGACCCTGGTCGCGGGCGACCAGCTGCAGGTCACGGCGCGTCATGTCGAGGCCGGCGGCGTAGCCCCAGACCATGCGAGGCGCATCACTCTCGGCAAGGCGAAAGCCCTCGGCGCCGATGGCGATCACCAGTTCCATCTCGTAGTGGTAGTTGGCCGTGCCGCAGGGATAGGGCACCGTGGCGCCGGACTCGACCAGGGACGAAGCGGCCTTGGCGAAATAGAAGGGCTTCATGGTGGCCTTGTCCACCGGACGCCCCATCTCGACGGCATGGGCGTGGTAGTTGCGACCGACGCAGAAGATGCGGTTGACGGCGAAGCGCTTGTCGCTGCCGACGATGGGCAGTGACGGGGTGGCGGCGGGCGGGAAGACGTAGGTACTCATAAGTGTGTTCCTCAATTGCGGACTTCGTAGACGCCGAGCTTCTTCTGCAGCGGGGCGTCGTCGGCGATGAAGACGAAGGAAGGCTTGTCGGCCGACAGGTTCTTCAGGGCGATCAGCTCGTAGCCCGGGATGCAGCAGGTATCGGCATCGGCCAGGCGGAAGTTATGTCCCGCGGCCGCAACCTCGGTGCCGCCGCCTTCGATCGGCTTGATCCGCGCGCGGTAGGTCTTGCCGTTGTTGGGGTC
>CAYTFA010000490.1:0-2132 GCA_964436755.1 uncultured Rhodocyclaceae bacterium
GGCCATGTGCGCCTGCTTCGGCATCCAGTCCGGGCCCGGATAGCTTCCGGCATCGCCGGCGACGTAGATGCGCTCGAAACCCGGTACCCGGCAGCCGGCATCGGCCTGGATGAAGCCGCCGGGCGAGCGCGGCAGCGTCGTCGCGTCGAACCAGGCGTTGCCCGTCATGCCCGGCATGAAGACGATGATGTCGGCGGGGAACTCGTGGCCCTCGGTCTTCACGCGGTCCGGCTCGAAGCCCACCAGCTTGCGCCCGAGGTGGGTGGCGATGCCGCGCCGCTGCATTTCGGCCATCAGGCGCTTGAGCGCCGACTCGCCGAGGCGATGGCCCGGGTTCGGCATCGGGTTGAAGAAGCACAGGTCGATGCGATCGCGCCGGCCCTCGCGGCGCAACTGGGTATCGAGGCCAAGCACGAACTCGAAGATCGGGCCGCCGCGCATCGCCGTCGGCTCGTTGGGATTGCCGGCGAAGCCCAGCGCGACGGATCCGGATTCGAGCGCGGCGAGCCGATCGCGCAGGCGTTCCGTCGGCGCGACGCCTTCGCAGGGCAGGATCGCGTGCTCGATGCCGGGCAGCTTCTTGATGAAACGGCCGCCGCAGGCGATGACCAGGCCGTCGTTGGCAAGCGGGCTGCCGTCGCCGTAGCGCACCGTGCGTCCGCCGTCCTCCAGCCCGGTGACCTCGCCGGTGAGGAATTGAATATCGTGCTCGCGCAGGAAGCGGTCGAGCGGGATCACGAGGTCGTCCGCGCGGCGCATGCCCGAAGGCATCCAGATCAGGCTGGGCAGGTAGACGAATTCGCGGCGCGGCGCAACGAGGGTGATGGCCGCGCGCGCGTCGAGACGGCGCAGGCGGGCGGCGGCGGTCAGCGCGGCAAATCCGGCGCCGATGATGGTGATCTTGTGCGTCAAGGGAAGACTCCTGCGTGGGGGCGCGAAGGCCTTGCGGAAAGGCGATGGATGCACGCGATTCTACCGCCGTGCGGCGGGCGCCGACGTGCCGGGGCAGGTCGGTTACGTGACAGAATACGGACCATCATGCCGCGAAAGAGCCAGTCATGGACGCGCATCGGGCTTGCCCTGGTGATCGGCCTGCTTGTCATCGGCGCCGGTGTTTTCCTGGTGCCGATGCTTGCCGCAGCCAAGCTCGATAACACGCAGGTGGCATTCGAGATCCTGCCGAGCTGTGACGGACCGAGCGGTCACGCCTCGGCGTCGACGACGCAGGTATCCCACGCCTGGGACGGTCCGGTGCTGGTTGCCACGGTGCATGAGTACGAGAACTGCGCCAGCCGGGTCAAGGCCGTTTCGGCCAGGACCTTCCTTGGCCGTATCGTTCTGGAAATCGAGTATTTCCTGCCGGGCGGCATCCCTACGGCATGCAACTGCGAGCATGTCACGCGAGTTCGCCTCAGCGGCCTCGGGGCCAGGAGCTACGAGGTCAGCCGCAGCTGGTTCTGAAGGGCATCGGCTGGCGGGAGGGCCTGACACGCCGCGCACCCGGCCTGAAATGCACGGTTTCGCATGGCGCGTCGTCCGTCTGCGAAAAGCTGCGCCCCGCGCGGGTTCAAAAGCCGCGCCCCGCGCGGGTTCAAAAGCCGCGCCCCGCGCGGGCTCAAAAACCGTGCCCCGCGCGGGTTCTTTTCCCGCTTCCCCTTTGCCTGCGCCTGCGGTACAAAGCGGCATGGACGCCGCCCTCGAGGCCACGCTCGAACCGATACTCGCCGCCCACCGAGAACGCGCGGGGGCGTTGCTGCCCGTGCTGCACGCGGTGCAGGATGCGCTGGGCCACATCCCGGCGGCGGCGGTGCCGTCCATCGCGAAGGCGCTGAACCTCTCGCGCGCCGAGGTGCATGGCGTGATCGGCTACTACCACCACTTCCGCCAGGAGCCGCCCGCATCCCGCGTGGTGCGCGTCTGCTGCGCCGAGGCCTGCCAGGCAGTCGGCGCCGAGGCGCTGGCGGACCATGCGCGGGCGCGCTGCGCCGACGCCGGGGTGACGCTGGAGCCGGTGTATTGCCTGGGCCTGTGCGCCTGCGGGCCGGCCGTGCAGGTCGACGCAGCGGAACTGCACGCGGCGATGACGCCGGCGAAATTCGACGCGCTGCTGGCGCAGCTGGAGCACGGCGAAT
>CAYTFA010000491.1:0-2130 GCA_964436755.1 uncultured Rhodocyclaceae bacterium
TCGAGGCAGCACTGGCCACCGCGCTGGTGCGGGTGTCGCAAATGCTGACCGACATCGACGAAGTCGGCGCGCTCGAGTTCGACCCGCTGCACGTGGAAGCCGGTGGCGTGGTGGCGCTCGGCACCCATGTGCGCGTCGAGAAGCGCGGCCGGCGGCTGGGCTTCCGCCGTTTCGCGATCCGGCCGTATCCGAAGGAACTGGAACACGAGATCGACTGGGATGGCGGCCGGGTGCTGGTAAGGCCGATCCGGCCCGAGGACGAATCCATGCTGAGCGAACTGCTCGGCTCCCTCGAAGCGGAAGACGTGCGCATGCGCTTCTTCGGGACGGTGCGTCACCTCCCCCGCTCCAAGCTTGCCCGCTTCACGCAGATCGACTACGACCGCGAGATGGCGCTGATCGCCGTGGAGCGCGACGCGTCCGGTGCCGAGCGCGCCCTCGGCGAGGCGCGCGCGATGGCGGACCCGGACAACGTCTGCGCCGACTTCGCCATCGTCGTGCGCTCCGAAATCAAGGGCCACGGATTGGGCCGCCTGCTCTTGCAGAGCCTCATCGACTACTCGCGCAGCCGCGGCACGGCGGAGCTGCGCGGCGAGACCCTGGACGGCAACCTGCGCATGCAGAAGCTGGCACGCCGGCTCGGCTTCGAAGTCCGCACCGGCGCCGACATCGGTACCCTGGACCTGCGCCTGCCCTTGAAAGCCCCCGCACTGACCGCCGCTGACGCAGTGCCGACGTCCTGAAGGTGCCCTTGTATGCGTTCGGCAACGGGTCTATCATTTAAGTGTTGATCGGCTTCGGAGCAGTTCATGGCCGGTGTTTCCTCTTCCGTCGCAACATCATCGTCCCAGTCCGTACTGGCGCAGTTGCAGGCGCAGCAGGCGCAGCGCAATGCGGACCAGGCGGATGCGGCGGCGCGCGCCCTGCAGGCCCAGGCGCGTGACGCACGCCAGCGCGCGAGCGAGGCGCAGCAGGATGCTCGGGTAATCAGTCAGCAGGCCGACCGCCCCGAAGCCGTGGCCGGGCAGGCGCGCCTCGGAGTCGAAGTGCTGCGCAGCGGCAGCCAGACACAGCAGGCGGTGGCCCAGGCCGTCGCCAACGTAAACCAGTCCTTCACCGCCAAGCCGGCACCCGTCGTCAATACCGAGGGGCAGGTGACGGGCACCCTCGTGAATACCACCGCCTAGGGAGTCGCCATGGCCGTAAGTTCCGTGAATTCCGCCTCCAGCACGGCCAATCTGGCCGTCCCTCCCGCCAAGACGCGGACTGAAAACGACGCGCAAAAGGCCGATGCCGCGCGTGCCGCGGCAGATGCCGACCAAGCGCGCCGCGAGCAGGCCTCGCGGCAGGCGCCGGCCCCCAAGCCCGTAGTGAATTCCGAAGGGCAGACAACCGGGCGCATCATCAACGAAAAGGCCTGACGGCCCTTTTCAGGCCTGACGGCCCTTTTCGCGCTTTCCTGGACCGCCTCCGCATCCGGCAACCGCTTGCCGGCTGTGACTTTCTGCATGGACGGAAGCTTCAGGTTGCAATAAAACGGCAGCGATTCTGAAACAAGGCAAACCCGTCGAAAGGCGGCGGCGCAAAGTTTCCGGCCTAACGGACACCCCCGCAATCCGCGGTACGGCATCCCACGGCAGCGGGACCACCAGGAGATCGCGATGAATTTCGACCTACCCGTCACCGGCCGCGAGCAGACGCCCGCCTTCCTCACGGCGAAGGCCTGCCGTGAGTGGCTGGTCAAAGTGCCCCTGGCCAACCCGGCACAGGCGCAGGCGATATTGCTGCGCCAGCTCACGCTGCTGCACCGCTACGAGATCCCCTTCGGCGAACGCCTGGCCATCCTCGAGGCCCTGCGTCGTCCCGTGTGCGAAATGCAGGACGACGCCGCACGCCATTTCGCGGCGCGCCCGCTTCCCTTCGCACCGCCCGAGCAGGCGGCGCTCGACGCCTCGCTCGCCGTCTGGCACAACCTCGCCCTCGGCTACCTGCGCTGTTTCGCTGCCGCGGCCGACAGCGCGGGCGACGCCGCCGAAGAAACGCTGGCACTGATCGCGCAGCGCACGCTGTCGGTGTTTGCCGACTGGCAGGTGGACCTGTGCCGCGGCGAGCAGCTGCCCGATGCCGCCT
>CAYTFA010000492.1:0-2127 GCA_964436755.1 uncultured Rhodocyclaceae bacterium
GGGTCCAGCGCGGCGCGACGCCCCCATGAGAAGGCACGGTGGTTTTCCTCAACCGCGGCGCCGTTCAGTTCGATGGCGCGCAGGATGGCTTCCGCCGAAAGGGGAACCAGGCCGCGCTGGAACGCGTAGCCGAGCATGAAGATGTTGGTCGCCAGCGAATTGCCCATCAGCCTGGAGGCCAGCCTCGTCGCATCGATGAAGTCAGTCGCGTCTGCGCCCACGGCGTCGATGATCGATTGCCGCATCGCTTCCGCAGGAAAGGCGCGATCCGGATTGCGCAGGAATTCCCCGGTGATCGCCTGCGCCATATTGACCACCGCGCGGGTGGTACCCGCCGCCGTCTTGGAGAGGGCGTCGTCGGTGACGGTGACGACCATGTCGCATCCGAGCAGGAGGTCGGCTTCGCCCGTGGCGATGCGCGTGGCGTGCAGTGCATCCTGTCGTGCCGCGATCCTCACGTGCGACATGACCGCGCCACCCTTCTGGGCGAGGCCCGTCATGTCGAGGACGGTGACGCCCTTGCCTTCGAGGTGGGCGGCCATGCCGATCAGGGCGCCGATGGTCACGACCCCCGTGCCGCCGACGCCGGCGACGAGGATGCCATAGGGGCGTGCCAGCTCCCGCGCCGGCGGCGCCGGCAGGTCGGCAAATGCGCCGGGCCCGGCAGCTACCGCGCGACCGCGGCGCAGGGTGCCGCCATGCACGGTGACCATGCTGGGGCAGAACCCGTCCAGGCAGGAGAAGTCCTTGTTGCAGGCATGCTGGTCGGTGGCCCGCTTGCGCCCGAATTCGGTCTCGACCGGAATGACCGCGAGGCAATTTGACTTGGTCGCGCAGTCGCCGCAGCCTTCGCACACCAGTTCGTTGATGAAGACGCGAACGGCCGGGTCCGGATACTGGCCGCGCTTGCGCCGGCGCCGCTTCTCGGCTGCGCAGGTCTGGTCATAGACCAGGACCGTGACACCAGGCGTTTCGCGCAACTCGATCTGCGTTGCCTCGAGCGCGTCACGGTGGCGCAGCTCGACCCCCGGCGCGAAATCGCGGTCATCGGCGTATTTCTCCGGCTCGTCGGACATGACGATGATGCGTGCAACATCCTCGGCAGCAAGCTGGCGAGTGAGCTGGGGCACGGTCAGCGTGCCGTCGACGGGTTGCCCGCCGGTCATGGCGACGGCGTCGTTGAACAGAATCTTGTAGGTGATGTCGATGTTGCCGGCAACCGCCGCACGGATGGCCAGGAGCCCGGAATGGAAATAGGTGCCGTCGCCCATGTTGGCGAAGATGTGCTGCGTGCCGCTGTGTCCGGAGACGCCGAGCCAGGCGGCTCCTTCGCCCCCCATGTGGGAGATCGTCACCGTGTTGCGCCCCATGTTGACCGCCATCAGGTGGCAGCCGACGCCGCCGAGCGCACAGCTTCCCTCCGGGACCTTGGTGGACTGGTTGTGCGGACAGCCGGGGCAGAAGTAGGGCGTGCGCAGCAAGGCAAGGCGCGGCCGCGCCAGCGCCTTGGCCTTCTCGTCGAGGAAGGCGATATAGGCGGAAATCCGTTCGGAGCGATGAAAGCGCCCGATGCGCCCGGCGATGACGCGGGCGACGAGGGCGGGGGTGAGCTCGGCCGTCGGCGGCAGCAGCCAGCTGTTGGCGGGTATCGGCCACTCGCCGGTCTCGTCGTACTTGCCGACGACGCGCGGGCGGACGTCCTCGCGCCAATTGTAGAGCATCTCCTTCAACTGGTATTCGATGATCTGTCGTTTCTCTTCGACGACGAGGATCTCCTCGAGGCCATCGGCGAAGCTCCGCACCGAATCGGCTTCCAGCGGCCAGGGCATGCCGACCTTGAGCAGGCGCAGCCCGATTTCGGCTGCGCCGGCTTCGTCGATGCCGAGGTCGTCGAGCGCCTGGCGCACATCGAGGTAGGCCTTGCCGCAGGCGATGATGCCCAGGCGGGGCCGCGGACTGTCGAAGACCAGCCGGTTGAGGCCATTGGCCCGGGCATAGGCAATCGCGGCATACACCTTGAACTCCTGCATGCGGCGCTCCTGCGCCAGCGGGGTGTCGGGCCAGCGCAGATGGACGCCGTCCGGCGGCAGGCGAAAGTCGGCCGGGATGCGAAACTGCAGGCGGTGC